>JAQUAB010000001.1:0-300000 GCA_028687475.1 Candidatus Gracilibacteria bacterium
AATGCCGCGCCGCCCCCAACCCGGCAGACCGAAGCAACGCCCCCCAACCCGGACAGACCAGCTGACTGACAGACAGACCGCAGGCATGACGAAATACTTCATATCGCTTTACCAAATCTCCAGTAGTTTGTGATTGACGATCTTTCACTTTTTGGATAAGTGTTGCAACTGAATCGAGTCTTTGCTCGTATTCTCTGAGAATAACGCTCATGTATTGATTGATGATCATTTGCGCCACATCGCTTGGGTGTATATTTCAGTTTGATCTTCTTTGTTCAGATATTCATTCTGGAAGTTGATGAGAATGTCTCTCTTTCCAGATTGCATGACGATTCTCAAGACGACACTGATATCGAAGATATGGCAGGAGGCGCTTATAACTTTCCCAATGCATCATTCAGAGATCCTTATAGAGATAAGTATCAAGTACGCTCATATTTCCGAGTCTTTTTCGATATGCATCGAGGATCTTTTCACTTAAGATATTTTGTGCTTCTTGAACGAACCGTTCATCTCTTGGATAACAACCTATCCAAAAATCATTATAATCACTTATATACATACAAAATTTTACAATATCTCCTTATTATAGATGTTTTATTATTATGTCAAGAATTCTATTTTCCCTTCTGGAAGTATATATTTTTCTCATTCTTTCGTGATATTGTGAGAATAGAAAGTGACATCGAAATTGCCATAGAGCATATCTTCTGGCAAAAGTGCTCTATGAGCACGAAAAGTTTCATCCAAAGTAATATCGAGTATATTTTCAGGATTTCTGATTGAGTCGAGTCAGCTACTATATCCCGAAGATAGGAGACTTTCATTTATGAGCCTCGTACAGAAATAAACATCTTCTGTTTTTTCTTCCAGACCAAAAAAGAAATCATACGGTTGTCCAATTTTTGCAATAAGGTTGTTTCTATATTTCTGAAGCTGTTCCTCGGATTGCCATCGAGGGCGGAGGATGACGAGAGTATCATACATGCGACAGACTTTTCGCAGTCAGATATAGGATACTCCGTGAGCAAATGCATGGATACATCTTCCCTTTCCTACGTACGCAATCGCATGTGTCACAATCCCATCGATAAAAATCCCAGAGGCATGATGAAAATTTCACACCAATAGAATATCGCCAGTTCGTATTTTCTGCCATATGGTTGTTATATCATACGAACTGAGTTTATTTCCTCTTTTTGATAGTGGAATCTGAGAAACCAAATACGTGATATTGGATCCGAGACGTTTGTACCATGGATATCCTGAGGGAAAATTCTTGATGGGAAGAGGAAAATTTTTATCCATGATTCATCGAGGCTTGCAAGTATTGACTGATTTCTGAAGATTTCTCGTATCCTGCTTCGACAAGTGCATCCGCTTTTTTGAAGTTGTAGTAGTCTATATCATCGCGTCATGGTCGGATGAGAAGGAGATTCTTGCGTGACGCTATAGAGACTGATTCATTCTGTGTGATCATGATTCCGACAGCTTTTCGCAGGAGGATGTAGGTGTGTATGAACGGAGTTTTCTCGAAAAAAAGTTTCTTTGATTCCTTTTTCACAGATTTTCTCACGCTCATCTGGACTGACACAGCAATCACTTTTTCATCTTCTGTTGCGAATTCTATCGGGAGATTCGCCACGATACCACCATCTACGAGCGACATGCCATGATATCGAAATGGAACGAATACGCCAGGAATACTGATAGAAGCGCGAAGTGCATCGATGATTCTTCCTTCCTGAAAAACAACTTTCTCACCCGTGTCAATATTGGTAGCAACAATAGTGAGTGGAATAATCGCATCAGCGAACGTTTTTTCTCAGAAATATTTCTTGAAATGTGTCATAACTTTTCTTCCCTTGATGCCGCCATGCATGACATCTGGATCAATGAGAGTGAGAAATTTTGTGTCGCGGACTACTTGTCGCATCTCAGTACTCGTGAATCCGAACGCATAAAAAGCTCATACAATAGCCCCAATGCTTGTTCCGACAATGTGTGAAGGTTTTGCATTGAGTTCTTCGAGTCGCTGGATGACGCCAATATGCGCGATACCTCGAGCAGAACCACCACCGAGTACGAGTGAGAAAGGTTGCATATTATTTCTGATAAAATTCGTTGAAAAGTGTATCCAGTTGTTGTTTTAGTTCTTGTTCTGTTCCATTGTTTTCTATAACTATATCTGCTATATCTTTGATACTATCTATTTCTACTTCTGATTTTAGCTTTTCTTCTTCGAGAAACTCCTCAAAACCTAGAGAGGCTTCATTATGTTTTTCTCCTCGTTTTATGATACGTTCATATCGGATCGGCGTTTTGGTGTCAATAAAAATTACTATACAATTCCCTTCCTCTTTGAGTGTATGAATTACATTTTTTCTTCTCACTCCATCAAAGATAATTATATTCTTTGTATTTTCTCTTCGAAATTTTACTGCCATTTCGGCGAATATATTTTCTCAGAAAAGAGAACGGATTAATGATGATATTTTTGAAAAGCTTTCCCGTGTTTCAGGTATGTCGAATTCTTGAAGAATTTTTCGAGAAATACTCGAAAGTTGGTATATAATGCCATCAGTTTTTTCAATAAGGTATTTGCAAACCGTTCATTTTCCTGCACCGCTTCGACCACAGATGATAATACTTTTTGAGGTAGCCATTATTTTGATAAAATTTATTGAAAAACCAAGCAATTGCATACTAGGTTATCATTTAAGTTGGAATTATTTCTGCATAGTAGTTTGCATCCATCTTTCCATATTTTCTTTATCTTTCTGTATTTGCTCTTTGAGTGCGTCGAGAGATGTGAATTTCTGATTATCACGTATTTTGATGAGCGGAGTGATAGTGAGTGTTTTTCCGTAGATTTCCTCTGAGAAATCGAAAATATGCGCTTCAAAAGTATATGACTCTACTATATGAACTCCGACTCAGAAGTATACTTTTTCTTCGAGAGAAATCTGTATTCCATACGTTGCTGGAGCTACATCACTTTCATTGATGCGAATATTCGCTGTAGGAAAACCAATGCTTCTTCCGAGTCTTTTTCACTCGATAACAGTGCCAGAAAATGATGGAAATGGTGATGGATTCATAGGGGAAATTATTCTTCGATTTTCATAATTTCAGAAACGAGATTGAGTCCTGCTATAGCAAAGTTTGGACCGATGCGAACCTTCACTTGTTCCTCAGTATTGCATGTGAGTACTCCGAAAATCACAGGAACATCATAGACAATATTGAGATCCATAATACCACGAGACGTTTCGTTGCACACGTAGTCGAAGTGCGGAGTATCACCACGGATGACGACACCAATCGCAATGATGAGATCATATTGCTCACTTTCGATGAGGCGTTTCGCGAATCCAGGAAGTTCGAATGCTCCAGGAACGAAGAATGTATCGATGTTTTTGAAACCGTGTTTTTCGAGAAAATCACGATTCTGACGTTCGATCTCGCTCGTGTATTCGAAATTGAATTCACCAACGACGAATGCGATAGAGAGGTCACGATCGAGATTATCGATGTTGCGGAGTCCAGCCTTGTAATCAGACATAAGAAGAAAATTAAGAATTATTTATGAGTAAGCTTGGTCACGTATTTTCCGATCATATCGAATTCGAGATTGACGGTATCTCAGATCTCGGAAGTTCCGAGATTTGTCCAATCTTGTGTGAGCGGTATGAGCGAAACCGAGAGAAATCCATCTCGTACTTCAACCACTGTGAGACTCACACCATTGAGAGTGATGCTTCCTTTTTCGATGAGGAGATTATTATATTTTGGATCGAAATTTACGCCATAAATGAGCGAACCATCATCCTTTTTTTCGAGTCTGGTGACGGTTCCAGTGGTATCGATATGACCTGTGACAAAGTGTCCATCAAGTCGTTCACCTATCTGTATGCATCTTTCCACATTGAATGTGTCATTCACTTTCTTCGTTCCGAAGTTGGTCACTCGAAGTGTCTCTTCCATCGCGAAGAATTCATAGTAATTGTTCTCGATTTTCGTGAGCGTCATACAAGCACCGTCATGTGCGATACTTTGTCCTTCTTTGAGCGAATTTCAGAAAGTGTTTTCCATCCGAAAAAGTCCATCTTTTTTATCGAGGATTTTGGCTTGATGTTCGATAATTCCTGAGAACATGATTTATTTTATAAAGTTATTGGAAATATATGAACTTTCCCTAAACTTGCAAATTATTATTGCTTTTTTGTCCAGAAAGCAAGAACAAAAAGAAGGGAAAATATCGCAGCAGATGAGAGAAATGGCACGCCACTTCCGGGAACAACATAGAGCATACCAGCAATAATCGGTCCAAAAATCTGTCCAATACTCTGAATCGAAGTGTTATATCCCATAACTTTTCCCATTTCTTTCCCCGCATTTTGTGCGAGAAGTGAGCCAATAGAAGGATTAAATGAGCCCATACCAATCGGAAAAAGTGCAATCCAAGCAAACAAATAGTATGGATTATGATTCAGTCCGAATCCAATAAAGCCAATAGTGAGGATAAAAAAAGCGAATCGAATCATCGTCATTTCATTGAAATATTTTCGTAGATGCTTCACCACAGCACCCTGATACACGATAGAAACAATTCCTACCATTGCCATTGTATAGCCTATCTGTGTCGCAGAAAAATGGAATCTATCTGCATAAAACTGGCTCGACATAGCCTGCACGGCGGAGAATCCGAGCGTTGCACCGAATGAGAGTGCAAGAAGAAGGATAACGGTATGAGAAAAGTGAAAGTCTACCAGATGAATTTCTTCTGTATGTATATGTTTTTTCGGTTCTTGGAGGAATACAAAAATTGAGAAAACATTTATTCATACCACCACAATACAAAGGAGAATAATCATATGAATACTCGTGATCTGCGAGAGAATCCCTCCGATGGCAGGTCCAATCAAGAATGCAGTTCCAAATGCAGCACCCATCATTCCCATATTTTTCATCCGATCTGCTGGACTCGATATGTCGGAGATATAGGCTTGTATCACTCAGAATCCTGCGCCTCCGAGTCCTCCGACGAATCGTGCCACAAGAAAGAGTACAAAAAGTGGAGTGAATCCGAAGAAAATATCTTTCAGATGAGAAAAAGAAATAGAAGATGCTTCTGTGATTACATTTGTTCCTCCAGTTGTTCCATGAAAAGCCAGAGTCCAGACACTCGCAAGCATGATAAAATAACTAATGAGATTGATAACACTTGTATATGTGAGCATCTTTTTGCGACCGTATGTATCAGAAAGTCGACCGAAAAAGAGTCCACCAATAAACATACCAATCGCATAAATAGCTTGTGTATATCCAGTCCATGAAGGATTCACACCAAATTCTTGGATAATGGATGGAAATACAGGAAGGAATATGGAAAGCCCAAGGATATCGAGAAATGCGGTTGCGAGAATAAGGAACATTTTTGAGAATTAAGAAATCGATTACATAAAAATCAGTAATATACTGAGATATTATTCTTCACTTTATAAAATACAAGTTCTCTGATGGAGACAATATATATTTTTAGCTTCTGAGAGCAAATCCATGTGTCTGGAGCGTCTCGATAATGAGGTTCTGTACACTCATCGCTTCATCATCAGAGATAGTTCATTCTCGGTTCGAAAGAATGAATGCAAAGTTCACACTCTTGATTCCTTTTCCAAGTTTTGCCTCATCTGTATAGATAGAGTCTACTCGGAGATCCTGGATCCAAGGATGCACGGCATCAATAATTCGTGCCACCTCAGCGGTTGGTGTATGTTCTCCGAGGAGGAAATTCAGCTCACGAGGAATCGTCTGGAATCGGGAAATCTCATGGAAGCGTTCATCTTTGTCTCGATGAAGCTCGAGAATGGCTTCGTAATCAATCTCGAAATAGAGGGTTTCTTCGTTGATTTCGAATTCATGTGCGGTTTCTGGATGGATTTTTCCGAATCGAGCGAGAATAATATTATCTTCACTGTATTGTCCAGAGATTCCAGGATGAAGAAATGGAAGTCCACTTGATCCTTGGTGAACAGGTGGAATATATCCGAGTGTTGATACGAGATATGTTTCGATTGCTTCACGAACGAATACTATCGTATGCCCAAGTGCTACTCCTGCGAGAATTTTTCTTTCTGGGAATGGTTTTTTTTCTGTGGCTTTGAGAAGGGTTTCACTAGATTTACTCCGCTTCCCTGTTTTCTCATACACTTTCCCGATCTCATAGAATGCGAATGTATCGCTGTATTTCTGATTGTGGTTCACATCGAGAAAAAGTCTTGGTGCCAGCGAACGAGTCATATGTGTATATTCTTCGTTGAAGGCATTTTGGATGCGAATAGCACTTTCCATATCAGAGAATCCGATCTTTCTATCGAGCACTTCACTCGAGAAAGAATAATTGTAGACTTCATGCCATCCTCGTTCAGAGAAATGGGAATGAGTGAGATTTCTGAGGTTGATTTCTTCATTTTTCTTCCCGATGCTAAAATTCGCATCAAGTGCAGTATACGGAACGTTGTCATATCCGTAGACTCGTGCCACCTCTTCTGCTATATCTTCCTTGATGTTGACGTCTTTGCTCGCGCGCCAGGATGGAACTGTGACTGAGATTCCTGATTCTTTTGTCTGTATTCAGAATCCGAGACGTTTTAGGATATTCTGGACGGTTTCTGATGGAATTTCTACGCCTGCTTTTTTGTTGAGAAAATCATACGTCACGTCGATAGTGATATGATTCACACGATTGGTATCTATATATTCTGAGTATCCAGTTTCTGTATAATTCTTCCCGAGAAAGTTCATGTATTCCATGACTCGTGGGAATGTCGTTCCTGCGAGAAGTGGGTCGAGGGATTTCTCATATCGAGTCGAAGCATCTGTACGGATTCCATGACGTTGCGCCGTGAGGCGGACACTACTCGCATCGAAACATGCAGATTCCCAGATGATATTTCTCGTTGTCTCAGATACGGCACTCTCCATACCACCGATAACTCCAGCAATGGCAATAGGTCAATTCTCATCAGCAATCACAACATCTTCCGAAGTGAGAGTATATTCTGTTCCATTGAGTGCGAGGATTTTTTCTCCTGTCTTCGCGAGTCTGACAGTGATACCTCCGATGACTTTGTCCGCATCGAATGCATGCATCGGTTGTCCGATTTCTGTCATGATACAGTTCGTGATATCGACGATATCCATCTTTGGTGCGAGTCCTGCCCGCTCCATCATGACTTTCATACCAAAAGGACTCTGGCTGACTTCGATTCCCTCCATCTTGAGAAGGTGATATGAGAGGACTCGATTGGTTTCTATTTTTGTATCGAGTACTGAAGATTTTTTGATATCTTTCGACTCATATGGTGTGAATGGAATATCGAAAACCGCATGGAATTCTCGAGCATTGCCGACGACAGAGAAGAGATCTGGGCGATTCGTGATGAACTTGTTATCGATCTCGAATGTGGTATCTCGAAGTGGGAATTGGTATATTTCGCCATTTTTTCCGACGAATGGAAGTGTGAGATCAAAAAATGACTGACCAAGCATAGACTCAAGTACATCAGAATTCCAGTGTTCTTCGAGAATCATGATTCCCTCAGCACGTTCTGTCGCGAGTCCGAGCTCATCGTCACTACAGATCATTCCACGACTCATCATCCCTGCCATCATGCGTTCTCCGATGACGAAATCACCAGGAAGAACTGCACCAACAACTGCTACGGCAACATATTTCGCATCGACGATATTGGCTGCTCCTGTGAGAATTGTTTCCTCACCAAGTTCACCGAGCCTGACATGAACGATAGAGAGCTTTTTGCTTTCTGGATGTTTCTCACATGATATAACTTTTCAGACGACAACCTTGTCGAGAAAATGTTCTTCGATACCGTCGATTTCCGCAGTATGAATAGAATATTCGTGGGCAAGTTCTTTTATTGCGTATTTTTGCGTGAGTGGAGAAAGTGGAGTATAGAGCGAAATCCAAGACAAAGGAATCTTCATAGAAAACGAGTGAATAAAAATAGAAATATGTAGCGTAGTATATAAAAAACGGTCACAAAAGCAAAAAATGTGAAAAATTTTGTTTTTTCTCTCTGGTATGATATACTGGACGAAAATCTGTAACAAAACTTGTATGCAATCGCTTTTCTCCAAAATTCTTCTCATGGTTATCATCGCGTTTTCGACAGTATCTTTGTTTTCTCTTGATACCTATGCGGCTGGTGACGGTGCATCAGGAGTATATGGAGATGTGAAATCTCAAGATGATCTTCGTACAGGGAACTTCACTATGGATGATATTCCGAATATTATTGCCAGTGTGATTGAGATTCTTCTTGGTATTGCTGGTACTATTTCTATTGTAGCGCTCATCTATCATGCGGTACGGATGCAGCTTTCGAGTGGTATTACGGGTGATAGTTCTGGAGTAGACAAGGCAAAGGCAGGTATCAAATGAGCACTTCTCGGATTTGCACTCTCATTGTCTGCATGGTTTCTTATCACGAAATTCGTCGAACTTCTTTCGAGTAATACTTAATTTCCTTTTATGTTCACTTGGCAATTTTCTTCTCAGAAAGAACGGCACCCGCAATGGTATATTGTGGCAATTATTGTTGTGCTTTTTCTGGTGGTATATGGAATCTTTGAATGACTGTATCTTATGTCAGTTGTTGCGTTTCTTTTTGCAGGTGTCTATATACTCATGGAGAACAATTCTGCACCGACGGTTTCAGTGACCGTGAATGATAGGGTGGTTCAGGTGGGAAGCTCTATTTATGAACTCGATAAGATTGCGAAATTCACTATCCTTTCTCGTGACGGTACACCAGCACTTCTCCGTATCTGGATCAAAAAATCTCTCACAACAACCCTCGATATTCCGCTCACTTCAGAAGTGGATGCATATGCACTGAAAGATTTTCTCTCGAATCATATCACGTATGATAGTGAAGCAGAATTCACGAAGAGTGATAGAATTATTGAAGTGATGGGGCTCTAATATATACTTCTTTATTATGAGTTATAGGGAAAGAAATTCTTTACTTTCCCTATTTTTTTTATAATATGCTCGCGAAAAATAACTTCAAAACTTATATCGCTTTGTTCCTGACAATGGCGAAAACCTATAATTCATAATTTAGAATTCATAATGTCTGCCACTTCCTACGATAGTAGTAATATCCAAGTTCTCGAATGACTCGAGCCAGTTCGCAAACGTCCCGGAATGTATATCGGTTCGACCGATGAGCGCGGTCTCCACCATCTGGTGTGGGAGATTGTTGACAACTCGATCGATGAAGCAATGGCGGGTCATGCGAAAAATATTCTCGTGACGATGCATTCTGACGGATCTGTATCTGTCGAAGATGATGGGCGTGGTATTCCAGTGGATATTCATGCGAAAACTGGAAAATCAGCACTCGAGACCGTGATGACTGTGCTTCATGCGGGTGGAAAATTCGGTGGTGATGAATCTGGATATAAGGTATCTGGAGGTCTCCATGGTGTGGGTGCTTCTGTGGTGAATGCCCTTTCGACCAAGATGCAAGTCTGGGTTCACAAGGATGGAAAAATCTATACACAATCATACCAAGTCGGTGTGCCTGATGGACCAGTTGAACCAACAGGAGAAAAAACAAACAAACATGGTACAATCGTTCGTTTCTGGCCAGATGCCTCTATGTTCACGACTGTGGTGTTTGACTATGATACGATCAAGACTCGTCTTCGCCAGCAGGCTTATCTCACAAAAGGAATCACTATCACGATTATCAACGAATTTGCTGATACGAAATATCGATTCTTCTTCGAAGGAGGAATTGAATCATATGTTCACTATCTGAATCGTACAACAGAACCAGTGACGGATGAGGTTTTCTATGTCGACAAGCAGATTGATCAAGTGCAAGTGGAAGTAGCGCTTCAGTACAAGCGGGATGATTACAGCGAGAAAACGATTTCTTTCGTGAATAATGTCATCACTCCAGAAGGAGGAACACATGTTGTCGGATTCAAGATGGCACTCACTCGTACCATCAACAAATACGCTCGTGAACAAGAAATTCTCAAAGAAAAAGATCAGAATCTTTCGAATGAAGATGTAGTAGAAGGCCTCACGGTTATTATTTCTGTGAAGGTTCCAGAGCCACAATTCGAAGGTCAGACCAAGGGAAAGCTCGGAACACCAGAAGCAAAGTGAACGACTGATAAGGTCATGGGCGAAGCATTCTACGACTTTCTTGCTGAGCATCCGAAAGCCGCAAAAGCTATCATCGAAAAATGTCTTCTTGCTGCTCGTGCTCGTGCCGCAGCACGCAATGCTCGTGATACTATCATCCGCAAGTGAGCACTCGAAGGTTCTGGTCTTCCTGGGAAACTCGCTGACTGTAGTTCGAAAGATGCGAGCAAGTGTGAACTCTATATTGTGGAGGGTGACTCTGCGGGTGGTTCAGCAAAACAAGGACGCAATCGTGAATTCCAGGCAATTCTCCCACTTCGTGGTAAGATTCTCAATACAGAACAGGCTCGTCTTGATAAAGTATTTGGAAACCAAGAGATCAAAAATCTCATCATCGGACTCGGTACTTCTATTGGAGAATCGTTCGACTACTCTCGTCTCCGCTATCATCGTATCATTATCATGACCGATGCGGACGTCGATGGTGCACATATCCGCACACTTCTCCTGACGTTCTTCTTCCGATATTTCCGTCCGCTCGTCGATAATGGACACATTTTCATCGCGAACCCTCCGCTCTATAAGCTCTCAAAATGAAAACAGACTTGGTATGTATACACAGAGGAACAAAAAGTTCGACTCGTCGAGGAGGAAGGAATTGTAACAGAATGAGTACAGCGTTATAAGGGTCTCGGAGAAATGAATCCAGAGCAACTCTGGGAAACAACAATGGATCCAGAACAGCGAAAGATGTTCCGTGTAACTATCGAGGATGCTGAACGTGCTGACGAAGTCTTCCGTATCCTCATGGGTGAGGAAGTAGCTCCACGTAAGCATTTCATCCAGTCTCATGCGACACAAGTGAGTAATCTCGATGTGTAATTTTATTTCTTTTTATTTTTTCTTATGGAAAGCATGACTTTAGAGCCTCAAGAAGAGCTACTAATAAGACTTCAAAGAGGTCTATCAATGGCTTACATTCGTGAAATTCATGTAGAGCAAAAAAGTGATGGAACTATTGATTGAGTTGTTCAAATTGTAGCGAAGAATACCGATGTGGAAATTGATTTAGTAAGATCTTTTATTGCACAAGCACTTGAGATGAGTGTAAGTGATACTTTTAGAAAAGATATTCTTGTTTTTCCAATGAAATGACCGTAGAGGATTCTTTAAGAATGGTTGTTTTCACTTTGAAAGAAGAATTTATTTTGTGATATAGTGCACAGTGAGATAGTAGACTCATTTTGACTCATCGACTGCGACACCGACCCCGATTTTTGTGAATACTGGATTCACGAGACTTTTATAGTGAACGCCATTGTAGCTTTTTTCACTGAGGAAATAATCAAAAGTCTTCTCTACTGCAGCTATGAGCTTGTCAGTACAATCAGAACTCGAGCAACTATACCCACGAGTACCAATATTTTCTGTATGTTTCGCACGACCAATAATGACTGGATCTATGCCACGAGCCTTGAACCAAGTATCGATAGCAGAAAAATTGTAGCAGGTATAATTCCCTACTCCGACACAACCATCTCCTGGGCGACCATGGATGATATATCCACGAGTTTTGGAATATTCTGACCATTCTGTCGCTGTACTATTGAGTCGTGTATCGATCGTGTATGGTGCGAGTCATTGTTCCGAACGTACTTTGTTCGTCCATGTGAGCCAAGTATTACGAACTCGATCGAGATCAACATTTTTCACACTATTGTTATATGTTGTCGTCTGTACTGCTGAAGCAATTGTTGGCGTGGTGATACTGATACTTGGTGATAATGTTGGTGTGAGTTTTGGAGTGACCGTGCTTGCGGTACTTGTAGTTGTAGTATTTGTAGTCGTCTTGTTTGTTGTTGTTTTTGCGAGACGAGCCGCTTTGATAGTCGCGAGCCGGTCTTTGTTTGCCTGATTCCTCTGAATAATAATTGCTTGTTTGTTCACAATTTCTTGCTGTTTCATTTGTGTTATGAGACTCGGCTTCAGGGTAATGGTAGCGAAAGAATTGCTATAGATTCAGAAAATCAGGAATGTGAGAAGAATTTTTTTCATAGATTATTTGAAATATCTATTGACTTTTTATATTCGTATGATACTATATTTTCATATTTCTGTCAAATAACATTATATAGTATGGTATTCAATTTCAAGGAAGAAGAAACACCATTCGTACCAAAAGAGGGTGGAATTTTTTCCCCTCAGCCACCTATGTCTCCTCTTTGACTCCAAGAAGGCGAGACTGATCCACTTCCAATAATTAATGCATCTTGAGTTCCGACGGCTACATGGGTAGTTCCAGGTCAGGTTGATACGATTGTAAGCAAAGAAGGACCTCATAAGAAGTAATTCTTGCGAAAAACTCCCCTAAAAATTAGGAGAGTTTTTTATTCAGTATTTCTGTGAAAATCTTTGGATTTCCTTGTCCAGCTGAAGCCTTCATACATTGTCCGACGAAGAATCCGAAAAGATTGGTCTTTCCAGATTTGTAATCTGCAATCTGAGTTGCACTTTCCGAGAGGACTTTGTCGACGATCGCTTCGAGTGCTGCAGTATCATTTTTCTGTCTGAGATTGAGAGAGTCGACCCATTCATCTGCTTTTCCTCCTTCGAATACGAGTTTTTCGATAACGATTTTTGAGTTCGTCGATGAGAGTTCGTCCGCATTCACGAGTTCTATAACTCGAGCAATTTCTGCTGTTTCTGCCTTGATATCACTGAGATTCATTTTCTCATGGTGTGCTTCGAAGAGTGCGAAGAGAACCGTCGTGATATAGGAGCAAGATTTTTTCGGATCTTTCGTGAGGCGAACGAGTTCCTCATAGAAATCACTCGTGAGTCGGTCGTTCGAGAGGATACGAGCATCATCTTCGATGAGCTTGTATTCATTCACATACTTGATACGGCGGTCAATCGGGAGTTCTGCGATTCGGCGCTCATCGATGAATTCACGTGTGAGTGTGAGCGGTGGAAGATCTGGATCTGGAAAATAACGATAATCCATGGCATCTTCTTTTGAGCGCATCGGAGTCGAATATCCTTTCTCATCATTCCATCCACGAGTTTCCTGATCTGGTGCTTGTCCAGCTTCATAGAGCTCGATCTGACGTTCGAATTCATTGTCGATAGCACGACCAATACTCGAAAACGAGTTGATATTCTTCAGTTCTACACGGCAACGAAGTGCTGTTTCTCCCTTGAGTCGGACAGAAATATTCACATCACAACGGAGTTGTCATTTTTCCATGTCAGCATCTGAGGCACCACACCAGCGCATGAGTTTCTGGATCTCTTCGAGATATGAGAGGACATCAGCCTTGGAGCGAAAGTCTGGCTCCGTCACAATCTCCATCAGTGGTGCACCAGCACGATTGTAGTCACAAAGCGTCTTCCCACTGGCATGGACTAGCTTTCCTGCATCATTCTCTATATGCATGTGGTGGATGCGAAATGTTTTCACTTCCCCGTGGACAAATGTCTTCACTTCCCCACCCATCGTGATCGGATGATACATCTGTGTGATCTGGTACCCCATCGGAAGATCTGGGTAGAAATAACTCTTGCGGTCGAATTCACTCACTTCCTGAACTTCACTCCGAAGCGCATGAGAAGCACGGACAGCGAGGTCAACGACACCGGCGGAAAGATTCGGGAGCATACCAGGAAACCCCATACAGATAGGACAGACATTCATATTCGGTTCGTCGGCAAGCTCGAGTGCGTTCGCACAAGAACAGAACATTTTTGTATTGGACTTGATGCGGACATGTGTCTCGAGACCCATGACGATTTCGTATTTATCGTAGATAGTGGACATTTCAGGATTCAAAATTAAAGATTAAAGATGCAAAATGAGATACTTGATGCAATCTTTTTCACACGGCGTATTGTATAGAAAAGCGGGAGAAAGGCAAAGGGAAGTAAAAAGTTTAAAGTGCAAAGTATGCAGAATAGATATATTCCTTTTGTCATCCCGTAGGGATCCCTATCAAATTCATCTTAAGAGATTTAAGGAAATATTTCTTATAAGTGAAAGAAAAAGCGATTCCTCTGCTCTGTTTCACTTCGCGACGGAATGACAAAAATATTGGATTGCTTCCCTTGTTGCAATGACGGGAAAAAGACAGGAAAAAACCGCCCCTTTCAGGCGGTGTAGTTGGTGCCACTTCCCTTTCGGGTCGTGGCGAATTGAAGAGGAAAACTCAGGTAAGCCGGGTCGTGGCTTAAGCGAGAGCAGCGGCGGGGGCGGGTGCCAAGTACCACACGGGATCGCGCATGGTAGTTTCCTTTCATCCAATTCCCGATTATCCGAATCGGTACCGGAATCCTTCATTGAATTTTGGAGGTTCAAGAAGAATTATGAGTGATTGTAGATTCTCAGGATGTTTTGTCAAAAGATTTTAGAAATTATATTTCCGAATACTCAATATTTTTTTCTTGCGAAATCTGCACAATATATATGATGCGCTTATCCTTTTGTTTGTTGTCATGGTTAGTTTTCCTTGATGCCATCTGGGTCTATCTGCGCATTTTTAGAAGCCTTTTTTGGATTTTCTCCGAGAGAGGTTTTTTTATTTCGTTTTGTATCTCGTCATCGCGAGGAATGGAGCGTAGCGAAATGACGTGGCGATCCAGCTAAATAGAATAAGGAATTCCTTATTGTTTCCTGGATCCTTCACTCCAAGGGTACTTCCATTCTCCGCTTCGCTCCGAAAGGGGCGCGTGCCTCGCAATGACAAGAACAAAGAAATCATTCCTAAAACCTAAATACTAATTCCTAACTTCTATCCTCATGTTCTCCTCTCTCATTTTCTGGATAGTACTCTATCTAGTCATCTCTATCGGAATCTGACTCTATGCAGCTCGTCGAGTCAAGACAGATAATGACTATATCCTCGCTGGTCGTGGACTCCCACTCTATATCGTGATTGCGACGACTTTTGCGACGTGGTTCGGTTCTGAGACAGTTCTTGGGACTTCATCTACTTTTCTCGATGAAGGAATCAGTGGGATTCTCGCAGATCCATTTGGTGCTGGACTCTGTCTCATCCTCGTAGGTCTCTTTTTTGCTCGACCACTCTATCGCATGGGAATCCAGACGCTCGGTGATTTTTATAGACAAAAATATGGACGCACCGTAGAAGTACTCGCTTCTATTATGATTATTATATCCTATATCGGATGGGTATCGGCACAGATCGTCGCGCTCGGACTTGTCTTCGATATTATCTCCGAATGAACTATTCTCACAGCACTGACTCAGACACAATGGTCATTCATCGGTGGTGGTATTGTTCTTATTTATACTATATTTGGAGGTATGTGGTCGGTTGCGATGACGGATTTCTTTCAGATGATTATCATTATGATAGGTATGCTCCTGGTGGCATGGTATGTTGGAGATGATGCTGGTGGTATGACGAATGTGGTCTCAACCGCAATTGCTGATGGCAAATTTTCACTCTTTGGTACTGAAGGTATGACTTGGGCTGGTATCATCGCCGTACTCTCTGCCGTGCTCACGATGGGATTCGGTTCGATTCCACAACAAGATGTATTCCAGCGCGTTCTCTCGGCGAATAGTGAGAAAAATTCTGGTCGTGGAGCGGTGATAGGCGGAAGTCTCTATATAGTTTTTGCTTTTGTGCCTATCATGCTCGGATATGCTGCTTATATGGTGGCACCAGAACTCCTATGAACCGAAGATACTCAGCGTATTCTGCCGACACTCATCCTGGAGAAAACTCCACTTCTAATGCAGGTGATGTTCTTCGGTGCACTCCTCTCTGCGATCATGTCGACGGCAAGTGGAACTCTTCTCGCACCTTCTGCACTTTTTGCTGAGAATATCATGAAACCGTTTCTCCCGAATATCACCCGTCCGAAATTGCTTCTTCTCACCCGTCTTTCGGTATTTGGAACATTTCTCATCATCATGTCGTTCGTAGCGTACAAGTATGCCCATAATGAAGCGCGTATCTTCGATATGGTGGAGAGCGCGTACAAGATTACGCTTGCTGGAGCGTTCGTTCCTCTGGTGTTCGGTATTTACAAGAAAAAAGTTCATACGATCAATGCTCTCCTCTCGATGCTTGTTGGCGTTGGAACTTGGATTTCGGTAGAGTTTTTTCTCGAGCGAGAGATGATTTTCGGACTTGAGCCGCATTTTTTCGCGTTTCTCATCTCTATTCCAGCATTTTTCGCTGGTGATATGATAGCGAAATGGGCAGGCGGAACACGAAATGAGTGAGAAAATATGAAATAGTATTGACAAATAGATATTTAGTAGATAATAAAAATATAAATTTATATACACTACTTTTTTGTTATGAAACCAAATGAAGGAATAAGCTTTATTCCTGAAGTCACAGAATCACAAATCAGGAAAGTACGACAAGTTCTTGGAAATGTCGCAAGTAATGTTAAAATAATTGTAGGTGGGAAGGTAGGAAAAATAATACTTGATCTTAAAAAGTGGTTGGTATTTACTTTTGGAGATAGCGAGTCTTCCCAGAAAATTGAAAAGAAAATCGAAAAACCTACAGGAAGAGCACGACAAGTTCTCGAAGTTTCTGGAAAAGTTGCGAGCAATGTGGATGTTATTGCAAATAAGACGGTCGAAGATCGCATGATTAAGTTTACTCAATGGTTGTCAGATAATATAAAAAGTAAAAGTCCTTCAGATTTTACTCAACATGAGAAAAATCGCGTAATTCAGAAAATCGAAGATCTCAAAGGAATAACTTATCCTCTTGGTCGACTCTTTCATGGAAATCCGAATCATATCCAGACATTGGCCGATCTCTATGCACAAGCGAGAAAGGCTTTCAGAAATGGGATATAAAATAAATATTGACAAATAACTATATAGCGTAATTATATACTATATGAATATAGTAGTACCATGAATTCATGGAGCATCATCAGATCCTTGTGTGCAAACTATAGCGCAAATAACTTGAGCTTGAGATAATATCGTTAAGCCATTGATGATTCGAAGAGGTGAAAGATGACCATATGGAAGTATTGAGTGACATATGGCATGATTGTATAATTTTTTTTCTGATGTAACAGAAAAAGACAACTTACTTACTTGACATAGTCTTTGATGACTTGCATCTATACTTTTTGCTTCTGAAAATGAAGTAAGCCGAATTTTATTAATCAGCCCACAAATGTGAGGAAGATATGATTTTAGAATTAGTCGACGTAACTATCGTGAATCGATGCATTATTGGAGAAATACCTGATACCAAGTAAGAAGAGATCAATCATGAAATGAATATCACCTTCCTTGGAGAGAGTATTGGAAAGAATCTTTTCGATATAATGCTTTCGAACGAGCAGCTAAAATCAAGGGGAGGGTGTGTGTTATAGCCTGAAAATGAGATCCATATGTTGACATATCGTTACTACGAGATTTTGTTAATGTTTGTTGAAATAGTGCAAAGTTAATCGAGATAGAATGTCCTCATGTTCCGAAAGATGCTTGAGAACTCAAGATACTATGAGATGCAATAAGAACCGCAAAAGAATATCTTTCTTAAAAGCACTTGCTTTTTCCTATTTTTTCTTATAATACGCCCGATTCTTCGCTCGGAAAATGTGTGAAGGATTGGGATTTTCTTTTTGCAAGGATACTTCCTCTCGCTCGTGCGAGTTACGTATCTGACTGATTATCTCGGTAAGGATTATTTTTTATTTATTTTTTCTATGTCAAACGCTACTCTCGTACAGAGCATGCTCGAAAACGCAGTCCACATCGGACACAAGCGTGAATACTGGTCTCCTAAGATGCGTAACTACATCTACGGTATCCAGAATGGTGTCCATGTATTTGATCTCTACAAAACAGCTGAGAAGCTCGCTGAGGTCAAGGCAGTTCTCGAAGATCTCTCTACCAAGGGAAAATCTATCCTCTTCGTCGGAACGAAGGTTCAGACCAAGGATCTCGTCGAGGCACTTGCTACATCAACTGGACAATACTATGTGAATAACAAATGGGTTCCAGGACTTCTCACGAATTTCTCGACTATCAAGAAACGTATCGGTTACTACAATGAACTCGAGTCATCATTCTCGAATGGTATGCTCGAGGGTCTCACGAAGAAAGAAATCTCTGTAAAACAAAAAGAACTCGAAAAACTCCGCGCCGCATACATTGGTGTGAAAGATATGAAGCGTACTCCAGATGTTGTCGTTGTTATCGACGGACACTATGAAGATCTTGCTCTCACAGAAGCACACACTATGGGTGTGACTACTATTGCACTTCTCGGTTCTACTGGTGATATCGACAAGACTGATTACTTTGTTCCATGCAATGTGAACTCTATCAAGGCACTTGCATTCATGCTCGGCGAACTGAAGTCATCTATCAAGGCTCGCAAATCAGAAGACAAGAAGGTTATGGGTGCTCGTACTGCTCCAATTGCTCACAAGGGTGCAAAAACGGAAACTGCTGCTGAATAATTTCTTCACATTTTTCATATGGAAAATCAGAATCAGATCGATCCACAGAGTCAAGAACGAATTATCGCTGTACTTGGTGTTATTCTTTTTTTTCTCCCGATTCTGATGGACAAAAAAACAGAATATACTGTGTTCTATATGAGACAAGGATTTGTACTTCTGATAGCATCGATTCTGACGAGTGTTGTCACTTCGATTTTGTTTGTCCGTTTTCTCGGAGAACTCCTCCAATTTATTATTTTTGTTCATGTGGTTTTTCTCGCATGGAAGGCATATAGTGGAGAAAAATTCGAGATTCCGTATCTGTATACTCAGAGTATCCGAATTTCTCGGGCTCTTGGTGTAGATACTTGGTTCACTCCTGGGAAATAAGATGTTTTCTCAAATTTTTAATTGTTAATTTTTCATTTTTATGGTAACTCCAGCAATGATAAAAGAGCTTCGCGAACGTACTGGTGTCGGTATGTCTGACTGTAAGAATGCTCTCGTAGAAGCAAATGGTGATATGGAACTCGCTATCGAGTCACTCCGCAAAAAGGGTCTCGCAAAGGCAGCAAAACGTGCTGATAACGAGACAAGCGAAGGAAAAATCAAAATCGTCACAGAAGGAAATGTTGCATACGTTGCAGTAGTATCTTGTGAGACAGATTTCGTCGCTCGCAATGAGACATTCGACGCTATGCTCGGACACTTCATCGATATTCGCAAGGCTTCGGCTGACGATGCTTCTGCGATTGCTCAAGCAGAAGAGCTCAAGGCAAGTGAATATACACTCAAGGTCGGTGAGAATATGCAGATCCGCACACTCACAAAAATCGAAGGTGAGGTGATCGCGAACTATGTTCACTCCAATGCCAAGAATGCGGCAGTAGTTGTAGCCAAGGCTGGAACTGATGCTGATACTCTCAAGCAAGTGGCTATGCATGTTGTGGCTTCGAATCCACAAGTTCTCTCCCCTTCTGATATCTCTGAAGATATCGTAGCCAAGGAGAAAGAAATCCAACTCGCTATCATGAAAGAAGATCCAAAGAACGCTGGAAAACCAGATGATATTCTCGCGAAAATCATCGAAGGAAAAATGACAAAGTTCCGTGAAGAGAATGCTCTCCTCACTCAACCATTTGTTATCAATCCAGATCAGAAAGTCGGTGATGCTATCGGAAAAGACAGCGTCGTTGCTTTCTACCGCTATGCTATCTAGTCTCTCTTCTGAGAGTCTCGTGATAGTCCCATAGCACAGTGGTTAGTGTAGAGGTCTCCAAAGCCTTTGACCTAGGTTCGAATCCTAGTGGGACTGCCATGAGGCTCTCAGAAAAATACAAGAAATCCCCTTCCGATTGGAGGGGGATTTTACTTACTGGAGAAGGTTGATAAATTGTGAGATATAGAGAAGTTTGTTTTTCCCGATTCTCATCGAGGATACGAGATTATTTTCTTCGAGAATTTGTATATATTTTGTTGCTGTCTGTCTCGTATATCAGAGAAGTTCAGTAAACTCAGTTACGGTCAAGAATGGCTTTGAGAAGAGTATTTTAGTAATCTTATGATAATCTAGATTTAACTTCGACATTTCCTCTTCGATCTCTCACATGAGAGTATGGATTTTTATGATTTTCTCAGACGTACTCTTTGCCTGGATTATTACTCACTCGAGCATATATATGATAAAGTCACTGTAGTCACCCGTATCACGAGTCTTCGTAAAGAGTTTATAATACTCTTTCCTGTGCTTGTTGATATATTCACTGAGAAAAAGTACTGGATAGTCGAGTTTTCCTGACATGATAAGATAGAGGACGTTGAGTATACGACCGGTACGGCCATTTCCATCATAAAATGGGTGGATAGACTCAAATTGATAATGTATCACTGGCATTTTGATAAGAGGGTCAATGTCATCATTTGATTCATTTATCCATCTTTCGAGATTCGAGAGAAGTTGCACGATAACATCTTCTCCAGATGGAGGTGTATAGAGGACTTCGCCATATCCGTTTGCAATGACTGTTCCAGGGATTTTTCTCACTCATGGCTTATTCGGCTCGATGAGTGATTGGGTAGAGATGATCGCATTATATCCAATACCTCACTCTTTCTGTAATCTCTCATATCATGCAAGCATAGCACGATGATAGTGGAGCACCTCCTTCTCAGGTCATTTTACCGAACTTTCTGGAAGGGCTTCTGATTGGAGTACTTTGAGAGTTGTGGTATTGATATTCTCTATTGCAGATGATTCGACCGATTCCTTTACAAGAAGTGGTGCTATGAGTATCTCATGGTTTGGTATAAGTTTTACGAGACCATTCAGTTTCGAGAGTTCTTCACTTGCCTTGATAGCCAGCTTCAGAAATAGCTTCTTATCATACTCGAAATCTCCTGGTAAGAGTGGAAGATGATTGTATGGAATTCTAGGATCGTGCATAGAAAAGAAATAATGTAGGTTGATTGTATATTAAATTTCTGGGAAATCAATAGAACATGTAAAATAAATATATATATTCTTTACATGTTATTGAAACATGTAAACGATTCTTTACATGTTTTCTGGTATGTTAAGTCCTGCATATTTTCTTTAGAATGCATTTTTCTTCTTTCCGAGCTTGTCGGCTCGACGGAGAAGGGCGCGAGTGATGAAGTTCGCAGAGAATACGCTTTCCTGTTTCTTGATACTTCACTCTATGCCTTTTTCGAGTATGAGTTTCTTTTTCCTTGAAATCATGATTATTGAAACTTTAGCCTAAGTATTTGTTCGCACTATCCTCATCTTCTTCGATAAATATCTCTACCGCTCGTTTTGCCTTTTCGAGGAGTTTTTTCGAAGACTCACGAGCCATATGAGAAGCTATAATTTTTTCGGAAATAAGGGATTGGATTGTATCAGGAAGAATAGGGACTTGAATCATTCAAACTTGTTCGTTTGAAATCTTCGGTTGAGCTGTTCTTGTTTCAAATCTTTCAAATTGAAGTTTTCCAATGATAGATTGTAAAATTAACTGAAGAACGATTGGAAGAACTTCTTTTTTGTTTCTAATACTCAATTTTCAAGTATTATTTGAAAGATAACAATTGTCAAATTTATCATTTACCAAAGCTGAAGTTCAAACAGATCAAATAGTTGCAAAAATAATATCATCTTTTGACACTCTTTGTTCATTAGTACGAATGAACGATTTGTCGATATACATAAGCTTATCTTCTCACAGATTTCACGATGAAAAATCCGCTCATCGTAAATATGGGATTCACTCATTTTCATTATAAAATTCAGGTGAAATCAATGATCATCTTTGAATTTTACACATTTCAGAGAGTTTTTTTATTTCAAACTTTTTTAGCTTTCCAAGTAGTTCATCATATTTCGGCTGGAAAAACTCCGCATCACATCGACCAAAAAACTCGACTTCTGAACTCATTTTCTCTGTAATATTTTCCTCGCTGGGTTTCCAGTTCACGAGTCAGAGTTCAGAGAGGAGGATATTTTCTGCTTCCGCATAGAGGGATTTTGAAAGCTCTCTTTGCTTGTGAGCTTCCCCGACAAGCTCAGCTATGGAAGATTGGAAAGTAGGAGATGGGAGAGGGATTTTAAAGTTTCCAACATCTGATACATTTAATTTTGGCTGAACATTTCCACTACTAAATTTCTGGAATTCGCTTTGCCCATATTTTGATATTAAAAATATAAAAATATATAATTTCAAAACTTGTGGATGATCTGAGAACTTGATGCCAATATTATTTTCACTCACAGCAATCGTTCATATTTCGGGAGTAATTATGCTTAATCTTCATACTGTTCAAACTTTAGATAAAACTATATCATCTACTTCAAGATGATATTTCTTCATTCTCGCAAACTCACTATCATCAAGAAACATCATTCATGTTTTCGATAAGAAAATATCCTTTACATCAGATATTCTAACAAAAGGGTTGCCGATTTGCACATAACTTTCACTCTTTAAAAATGATCCAAATGGTCCACTAAAAACCTTGATTCATAAATCATTCAAACTCTTGGAATCTTTATTTTCAATTTTTATATACTCAAGACTATAAAATTCTGGATCTAAACGAGATTCATAAATATTACTCACTTCTACAATCGAAATATCCAAATTATATTTTTGGATGAGAGAAGTGAGGGATGGAGAGAGAGTGGAGGACATGGGGATTATTTTAGTTTTGCAGATTGTCTTGTAACAAGAATGAAGGACGAAACCGTTGAAAAAATTAGAACTAAATTACAGAGAATTATTCCAAGAAATGGGCATAAAGCCCAAAGAATAATGCAATTTACAAGAATCATATATGAAAATATAAAATATATGATTGAAAAGAGTCAGAATTTAATTGCAAAGATGAATGGTTCTAATAAGTCATCGAGAAGGGTTTTTCTATTGTCATGAATATTTTCGATTTCATATAATTTATTTAGATACTTTGATGTTGCAAATACAGCGAAACTTGTCATATAAAATCCCACTATTACAGAAAGAAATGTGAGTAAATTTGCAATTAATTCTTTCTCAATTTTAATAGGGAAAAGATATTGAAGAGCAGTTGATATTATTAATATGAGAGTAATTTGAGTAATTAATTTCATGATATCTCATTAATTAGAATATTAAAAACAGAATCTTTGTCGTACAGTCCATTTTCATCAGAATCAATATTAATCTGAATTTTATCTATAATACCTTCTGAGTTAAATATTCTATCAAATTTATCATCGTATCTTCATGTTATTTGTAACTTATCAATAGCACTGTTATCCTTTTGAGAAAAGAAAGATCATATTTTTGATTTTAATCTATCAGACATTTTAGCATCCTGAAAAGATATCTTTACTTCCATATTTCTAATTAAAGCACCATAATTATTAAAGTCATTAGTTAATTCATCTCATAAAATTCACACACTTGAAAACAAATTTGGGGTTGCTGATAAATATATTGATTGTATTCAGGTAATGTTATCAAGAAATTCCTCCCTGTTTATGATATTCTTTATTGCTACTTGTTTTCATAATTTCTCTTGTAAAAATATTTCTATTGTATGTTTCTTTCTGAAGTCGGAAAGAAATATCTTTTGTTCTTTGACATCAATAAGAATAAAAGTTTGCGAATCTCTTTCTATCTGATCTACGCTTCTCGGATTATCCTCATCCTGCATACTTGTCCTATTGTAAACAACAGGTGGTCTTGGGAATATATTTCATTCCTCAAAGTATAATGAAATATATCGACTTTGATACTCATTCTTATAGATTTTACAATGTGATAAAATTTCTCAAGCGATTTCTTGATTATCTTGTATAACTTCTGGTATTGTTGAAAAATCATTAATTGTAAATGGTTCATTCCCAATTTTCAGTAGTGCTATAGAAAAGGATTTTTTAGTGCTTCTCATATAATTTCTCTATTTTAAAAAGCTAAATCCCTGCTCCCTTCCCCACACTTCAAAAGCCTCTGCAATCTGGAGGAGATCAGATTGGAGATTATCTATACTTCGAGAGCTCGCATCGCGATAGACGTATTCTCAGGAGTTATTTTTGAATGGGACTTTGGAAGTCGCGAAAAATATCGGGTAATTTTCTACTCGTTTATTAGCATTATCATCCCACTTTTGGAGGAATATAACGCTTGTCTTTGTTCCTGTATGAGGTTTGAAACTATTTCACTCGATACCCACGACGGCGAGGATGCGTGCATGATCCATGATGAATTTGCGGATGTATTCTTCACTTGTATTGTTGAATACTCATTGTGGAAGTACGAGAGCCAGTCGTCCTCCTGGTCGCACGAAGTTCAGATTGCGTTCGATAAAGAGAAGATGACGAGAGATATTGTCGATATTTTTTCCTGTTTTTGGATGTTTTCCGAGTTGGAATTTGGCAAGAGTGGCAGATTCCTTGACCTCTCCAGCAAATGGAGGATTCGCAAGGAGGACATCAAAATTGAAGTAGAGATATTCTTTCTTATTTTGCTCGTTTTTCTCATATTCATCGAATTCTGTGAGCAAGTCTTCACTCTTGAAATCGACTTTTGTCGTATCTTGCCAAGAAGCACTATCAAGAGAATTTTCTTTGTAGATATGAGATTTCCCATCTCCAGCAATCAGCATCATTGCACGGGCAATCTTGGATGACTTTTCATCGAAATCAATACCAAAAAGTGATTGTTTCGCATACGAGGACATCTTTGTGTTTGTCCAGTTATGTTTTTTCTTCAGGTACTCCATAGTATGGATCAGGAATCCTCCAGAGCCACAAGCAGTATCGATAACTTTTTCCTTTTCTCCTGGCTGCATCATACGAACACACATATCGATCACGATACGAGGTGTGAAATATTGTCATTTTTTACTCTTCGCGACATCAGGTATGAGGTATTCGAAAGCCTCATCGATGACCTGCAGATTAGTACCGAGGAGCTTAAATGTCTCAAGTTCACCCACGCAGATAGAGAGATGTTCAGGAAGGAGTTTTATGGTATCTGATTTTTCAAATACTCATTTCCATCGTCCTTTTGCTTCTTCGAAGAGACGAGTTATGTCAGCTTTCGTTTTATTCGCATCTTTCGTTGGAGATTTTCGAAATTCGAGTGGTCTATCAGGATTCTCGATGGATTCTTTTTCGTCATGAAGTTTCGCATAGATGAGCTTGAATATTTCATCAAAACTATCAAATCCAGAGTTTGCAAGTACGAGTTCCTCGATATTTTCGATAACTTCTTTGAGTTGTTTTGGCTCTTCGAGATCTGCGAGCATTATACGCCGAGCAAGGACATCATCGACCGTTTCTCAGAATTTTGGGATATCAGCAAGAGTGTCAAAATCCTTTGGATATGGACGATAGAGAATGAGGACGGATTTACCATTGGTTGCAACACCAAAAGGCGCACCATCAGCATTGAGATAGCTCTTGAGTTGTTCGACATCGTTTTTCTCATGTGGAGCTTTCACTTCGACCATGAGATGAGGCGTTTCATTATCCTCGGAATAGATCACAATATCCACTCGCTTGGTCTCACGACCAAAACGGACAGATCTTTCGATATCCACTCGTTCTTTCGGGTACTTATATTTTTTGAGAAGTTCTCGGAGATAGAGTTGTCTCACTATCTCTTCTGGTGCAGATTTTTTCTCACTCCAGACTTGTTTTTCCTCTTCTCCGCGTGAGTAACTTTTGAGCCAAAGCTTCCCATCCCGCTCATAAATACGAGTATCAATCTCATCGATTTCATCTCTCGTGAAAATAGAGAGAGATTCTGCTGGATTGGAAAATATTTTATGTAAGTTGATCATATAATTATAAATTTTTACTATTCTATAGAAACTCCCTTCCCAATCAAATAAAAAAACACGACTACAATCCTCAAAAATCACACTCTACAAAACTCATAGGAATCGCATTTCCTTCATTGATCTCATACATAGCACAGATGAATTCATCATAATTATCCACATAATCGAAGAGAGTCCCCACTCCTCGTATCTCGTTCACGACAATCTGATGCCAGAAGATGGACTTGTAGCGCTTGACGTTCACTCATCTGATCTGTGCGAATTGTATCTCTTGTTCATGGCGAAAAAATCCATAATGAAGCACAATCCGCTTGTCGGTGATATATCCTGCATAGCGAATTCTCCGGACGAATTCTACGATCAGCCATATCGATAGAATGAATATGAACAGTCCCGTTCCTCATGTCAGATGTTCCGAAGAAACACTAAAGGCAACGAAAAGAAATATTCAAAAAATAACAGGAGTCATCCAGATAAAAGGCGTTTTTTTGAGAGTGTACATTAATTTTTCATTTTCTCAGAGATGGAGTGCCATAATGTATAAAAATGAAATAATAATCCTCCAAACAAGACCTCTAACGTCACAAATTCACTTTTCCTATTTCGAAAGAGGTCGTCTGGATTGCGAGAATTATATGAACCAAATATTACAGAAATATTAAATTTTGAAAGATTTTTCTGTTTTTGAACGTTTTCACTTGACTTACATAACATATATTGCATCATTATTTGTTTTATTCCATGAAACATGATAGGATGAACATATGACCCTTTCCACTTTTTTCGTCATCCTCTCTTCCCTCTTCTATCTCATCGGGATTGTTCCGTATTTTTACCATGTTTTTCATGGTCGAGTCGTGCCACATCCGTTCAGTTGGACGATATGGTTCATGTTCGCAGCTACGAGCTGATATTTTGTCTTTCTCACGGAAGGTTTCTCATATTCACTTATTCCCGTAATCATTCGTACAACAGCGCTACTCATCGGGTCACTTCTCGGATGGTTTTATATTCGCAAGATTCGCATCGGATTTGCTGACTATCTCACTCTTTTTCTCGCGATTGCCATCATCACATGAACGAAGATTCTTGGAGTAGATGGAACCATTGTTTTTATGATTATTATCGATTTTCTCGTTCTCTTCCCTTCTCTGAAAAAAATCTGGATCAATCCAGCATCGGAAGATATTATTGCATGGATTTTTGCGCCGCTTTCTATCGGATTTTTTCTGCTTTCTCTGCGCGATATTTCGTTCTCGAATGCGGGATATTTTCTCTACCAAATACTGCTCAATGTAGCGGTTGCAATATTTATCTACAAGAGGAAGCTCTATGTATCGAGTTGGAAATATTTCTTCTGAAAATGACTCGAATTTTTTGCTCTCAGGAAGAAATTCTGGTAGAGTATTTTTGTTATTCTGCATCATGATAAACAACACCAATATGAAAGAAAAAAAGAAAAACATTCTCGACTATACGCACAAATGGCTCGAAGTCATCAAAGAAAAACAAACACCAACCCCAGAAGAAGCGAATTGGATCGTGAAAGAATCGGTACACAACTTCAATGAACACTTCAATCGATGATGGATGGAATATCGAAAATCCGTCACCCTTGCGGATCAGTGTGGAATTATTCCTGGTGATTGTGTCGGTGTAGAATGGACTGGGCGTGGCGCGAGATTTCGAGACGTTCTCGGTCGTGAGTATATCGACTTTCTCGGTGGATATGGACTTCTCTCGCATGGCTGGTCGCATCCAGAAGTAGTCGAAGCGGTACAATCTCAACTCCTCCATAATCCGATGCCATCACAGGAACTCATCGATCCGCTTCGTGGTGTTCTCGCTCGTATTCTCGCCGAGATTACCCCATGAGATTTGAAGTATGCGTTCTTTGCTGGAAGTGGAACCGAAGCCAATGAATGAGCTATCAAGCTCGCGAAAATGTACACCAAGAAAGACGGATTCATCGTCGCTACGAAGGCATTTCACGGGAAAACTATGGGTTCACTCTCACTCATCGGAAAAAAAGACTATCGTGCACCCGTCGGACAACTCTACGGTTGACCAGTGTATCATGTCCCATATGGTGATGCTGATGCGGTCGAACGCCAGCTCGAAATCTGTGAACAGGTCGGAATTGGTATCGCCGCTGTGATGATGGAGCCGATTCAGGGTGAATGAGGAGCGATTGTACCTCCAGATGACTTCTGGCCTCGTATACGCAAAGCAACCAAAAAACATGGAGTTCTCCTGATTGCTGATGAAGTGCAGACAGGACTCGGACGTACGGGGACACTCTGGTGAGTGGATCATTGGGGAGTAGTTCCTGATATCATGACGATGGGAAAAGCACTCGGTGGTGGTGTGATGCCTATCTCAGCATTCGTCTCGACGGAGGAGATCTGGCAATCGATGATGCATCCGAATCCGTTCATCCACACGACAACTACTGGAGGTGGGGCACTCGCTTGTTCGGCTGCTATCGCGGCTATCCATGTCGCACTTCGTGAGAACTTCCCGAAGCTTGCCCGAGAAAAATGAGACTACATCATGAAGAAGATGCAGAAATTCGTCCAGAAATATCCAGAAATCTATGAAAGCGTTACGGGAAAATGACTCCTCATTGCTCAACACTTCCGCTCGGCAGAGATCGGATATCAGGTGACGGCAGAACTCTTCAAGAATGGAGTCCTCGTCGCTGGCACACTCAATAGCTCTATCACTTCCCGTATCGAACCACCGATCGTGATCAGCTATGACGAAATCGATGAATGACTCAAGGCACTCGAAAAATCTCTCAAAACTGTTGCGAAGAATCTCTAAAAAATTTCTCTCACCATTTGGCAATAGAAAAATACTTGCTTTTCCCAAAGAAACTATATTATGAGAATTATTCTCATAATATCTAAATATTTATACTCAGAGAATTCCAGCAACTTTAGCTCTATTCTCATCTGAAATAAATAAATTACCCCCTTTTCGTTCAACGAGTCTTGCAATCGCTTGTCTCTGCCACATATCAACATATTCAATCATTGCAAGTGCACGTTCTCAGTAGATATGTTGAGTTGCGAATGCTGTTCGAACGTTAATCTCCTGAGCTTCTTCAGGAGTTGGTGATCATGGGAATCCTTTACGCATAAAAGATAAATTAATTTATATAACAATCATTATAAATATCCTATACACTATGTCAATTAATTTTAATAACTACCAATAATTTTATTATGTCTACGAATAATCCATTCCTCTCCGCTCAGTCTCAGATGAAGACTGCATATGAATTCCTCAAGGGAAAATATGATGGCCAGTTTCCGAAGATTCTCCATCCAGAACGTATTATCGAAGTGAATATTCCTGTGAAGATGGATAATGGTGAAATCCGGAATTTCGTCGGATATCGCAGCCAACACAATGCTGCTCGTGGCCCATACAAGGGTGGAATCCGCTACCATCAGGATGTGACAAAAGAGGAGGTTATGGCTCTCTCGACGTGGATGAGTATCAAGACAGCTGTTCTCGATCTCCCACTCGGTGGTGGAAAAGGTGGAATCATCGTGAATCCGAAAGAGCTCTCTGAAGGTGAACTCGAACGTCTCTCTCGTGGTTGGGTACAGAAGCTCTATAAATATATCGGCACACTCGATGATGTCCCTGCTCCCGACGTGAATACCAACGGGAAAATCATGTCATGGATGGTGGACGAATATTCGAAGCTCGTAGGACACTGGACTCCTGGAGTTTTCACTGGGAAGCCACTCTCTATCGGTGGTTCACTTGGTCGTGATACAGCGACCGCTCAGGGTGGACTCTATGTGCTCGAGGCGTATCTTCGTTCCGTCATTGCGAAGAATGAAGCAATCCAGGTTTCTGATGTTTCAGAAAATCCACTGAAATGAAAGAGAATTATCATCCAAGGTGCTGGAAATGCAGGACTCAATATGATCGAACTGATTGCAAAAACAGGATCCATCCTCATCGGAACGAGTGATTCACATGGTGGAATCTACGATGCAAAAGGACTCGATATTACACAGATTGTCTCACTCAAGAATGCGAAAAAATCCCTCGAAGAATATACAAGTGCAAAGCATATCACCAATGCAGAACTCCTCGAACTCGAGTGTGATATCCTCATCCCTGCCGCGCTCGAGAATCAGATCACGGCAGATAATGCGCAAAATATCAAAGCATCCCTCATCATGGAGCTCGCCAATGGGCCAATCACTCCAGATGCGGATGTGATCCTATTTTCGAGAGGAATTCCTGTGATTCCAGATATTCTCGCGAATGCTGGAGGTGTTACCGTCTCCTACTTCGAACAAGTGCAGAACAATACGAATTATTTCTGGTCACGCGAAGAAATCCAGGAGAAGCTCAAGCTCAAGATGGAGACAGCGCTTCATGGGGTCATGAAAAGTGCTGAAGAGCATAGTGTCATGCTCCGAACGGGTGCATATGTCGTCGCTATGGAACGAATTCTTGAGGCGATGAAGGTGAGATGAGAATAGAAAACATGCTTATTTTTGACAAATAAAACTTCCCTCTTAGTATGCTGGGAAGTTTTATTCATATGAAATCCATTTCTATCATCTGAGCCTGAGCTGCAGGAATCATGACCGCGGCGACGATTCTCGAATCTTCGGATTCTCGCGATTTTCATATCCATCTTTTCGAGAAAAACAATTCTCCTGGAAAAAAGGTGATTATTTCTGGTGGTGGCAGGTGTAACCTCACAACAGGTATCGAAGATAAGAAAATTCTTCTCTCAAAGTACACGCGCGGAAATGAATTTATCAAGAAGGCTCTTGGGAAGTTCTCTCCGAAAAAGTGTCGAGAATGGTTCGAATCCCATGGAATTCCACTCAAATGCGAATCAGATAATCGTGTTTTTCCTGTTTCTGATGATGGAAGTGAGGTGGTAGAAGTTTTTGAGAAAATATTCGCGAAACATCGCGATAGAATCAGTTTGCATTATGGGGAGGGGGTTTCTACTGTTTCCATGTTTTCGTCATCCTGAACGAAGTGAAGGATCCAGGAAAATGAAAAACAGAGCATGGATTCTTCGTTTTACTCAGAATGACGGGCACAAGAAGGAATTCTAAAACAATTCCGCATCACCACTCCAAAGTGAGCCTATGAATCAGATATTCTCGTGATTACGACAGGGTGAAATGCATATGCTCATACAGGTTCCGCGGGTGATGGATATGCTTTCGCAAAAAGTCTCGGACATACAATCACAACCCTCTGACCTTCTCTTTCGAGTTTTCTCACGAGAGAATCTTGGATGCATGAGCTCTCTGGACTCGCCTTCCAGAATTCTGGAATCTTTTTTTCTTTGTCATCTTTGCGAAGCGAGGATCTCTCTGGAAAAAGTGAAGAAGTGAAAAGGGATTCTCACCCCAAGAGTACTTCCAATCTCTCTTTCAGAGAGAAAGGGGCATGTGTCGAGAATGACAAGAAAATAGAACTTTCCTGACCACTTCTCCTCACCCATTTCGGAATATCTTGACCGCTTGCATTTATTCTCTCATCAGAACTTGCCTGGGAAACTATCGATAAAAATCATCCGAAAGAAGTATACTTCACTCCCCTTTCGGATATGGATTTCGCTTCTTGGGAGAAATTCCTGAAAGACCAATTCCAGAATCATCCGAAAAAACTCATCACAAATATCCTCACAGAAAAACTTCCTCGTCGCTTTGTAGAAGTATTTGTTGCATATTATTTTTCTCATATTGAGACGACTTTTGCAGCATCAATTTCGAGGTCAGAGCGAGAAAAACTCTCGAAACTTCTCGGCGAATGAATCCCAATCACACTCTCAGAACGTCGTCCTGGAGATGAATTCGTCACCGCTGGAGGCGTGAATACGGATGAAGTGAATCCTGAAACGATGGAATCCAGAATACAAAAAAACCTCTACTTTGCAGGAGAGGTTCTGAATGTGGATGCGGTAACTGGAGGATTCAATCTCCAGGCATGCTGGGCTGGTGGATATAGTGCTGGAAAGGATATTTCTGAGAAGATTAATCAAACAAATTAATTGTTTTATCGATCTCATTCTCAAGAAGTTTTACCTTTTGTTTCCCAGAAATAACGATATCAGAATCTACTTTCAGCTTCTTGGTCTCGATTTTCTCTGGATAATCGAATTGATTGAGGAGATATTTCACTGCATTGACACGAGCTCGTTCCTTGTCATTGCTATCTATGACAATCCATGGAGCATGAGCGGTATGTGTACGAGAAAAATTCTCATACTCCGCTACAGTATAGCGATCCCAAAGTTTCTGAGAAAATTGGTCTACTGGAGAGAGTTTGTATTGCTTGAGTGGATTAGTACGACGTTCATTGAACCTGCGAGCCTGTTCTTCTTTTGATACAGAAAAATAGAATTTTATGATTTTTATCCCTGAATCAATCAACATTTTCTCAAGTACAGGAACATCATTCATGAAACGCTCGTAATCACGCTTTCCGACAAAACCCATAACTGGCTCTACTCCAGCACGATTGTACCAACTGCGATCAAAAAATACGATTTCTCCAGCATCAGGAAGATGTCTGATATATCGTTCGAAATACCATTGTCATTTTTCTACTTCAGTTGGCTTCTGGAGGGCCACTACTTTTGCATTTCGAGGATTGAGATTCTCTGTGAAACGCTTGATATTTCCTCATTTTCCTGCTGCATCACGACCCTCGAAAATGATGAGCAACTTTTTCCCTGTGGATTGGATATATTTCTGGAGTTTCACGAGTTCGATCTGGAGCATGAGCATCTCCTCTTCATAAGAAATCTCTGTTTTTCTCATCGCAACGAGCACATGAGTTTTTTTCTTTTTCTCAGGAACATATAGCTGAGGTGCATATTTTTTCTTCAGTTTCTTCTGTATATCGATGAGTTCAATAGTTTCCTTCTGTGATGCCTCAATCTCACCGATCGTATCGTCAATATCTTCGAGAAGTGTTTTGATTTTATGGAGTTTTGCTACTTCTTTTCGAGAAAATTTCTTCTCATTATTCTCGAGAATCATTGCGATCCTATTACGAAGAACACGGAGATTATCGATATCGTTGTCTTTTTTGAGTTGTTTATAGATATTTGTCAGTTCATCGTAGAATGCCTCCATAGTGCTCGCACTCATGGTCACGATGTTGTTGAATATATCGGTAATATTGAAGAGTTTCATTTATAATATCAGAGCTAAGAATAGAAGAGGGTTTTTCGTATAATATTCGTCACTTCCGCTATAGCAAAGGAAAATATGAAATGCTCTTGCGTTTTCTTAAAACTCTTCACTATATACTTTCTCGAATCCTCTTTTTGAGAGTTTTTCTCGAGCTTCAGTAACCATATTCGGATTCCCACAGAGATACCATTCTGTATCTGGAGATGCTTCGATAGTATCAGTATCTACACGTCCGAACTCACATCATTCCACCTCTTCTCGTGTTGTATGAATATGGAGTTCGAGATTTTGGATATTTTTGAGATTTTCGATATAGAAAAGTTCATCTTGGGTTGCTATGGTGAAATAGAGTATCTTTTCTATTCATGAATCAAGAGCATGAATCATGTTATAAATCGGTGCCAATCCCGTTCCAGTTGCGATGAATATTTTTGGTTTTTCTGTTTTCTGCAGGAGAAAATTCCCGAAAATCCCACGAATGCGAATACTTGCATTAACTTCGATGTCCTGAAGAATACGAGCTCCACGACCGTTTTCTGAGAGTTTGATGAGAAAAGTAAATCTTCTTCCATCTTGTTTTACTATTGAGTATGATCTCGTGAATTCTCACTCTGCATCCTGCCAAACAAATGTAACAAATTGTCCTGGATTACTTCCGATTGGATCAAAAGTCTCGATAATGAGTTCCAGAGTTGTTGGATTGAGGAAAGTTTTTTCGATGATTTTTGCGTCATATCCCGTTTCGATTTTCTGAGCTGCATCATAGGGCACAAAATCTCATTTCTTCACACCACATGCTGGACAACTCCATGAATCTGGAATATCTGTGAATTCTGTTCCGGCAGAAATCCCGCTATCCTCGTCTCCTATAAGCGGGTCGTAGATATAACCACACGGAACACAGAGCCATTTTTGTCCTTTCGGATATGTTTTTGTTTTTTCTTTTCCAAGAACGATTCATTTCCATTCTATGATTTTCCCGACAAAATAGAGTCCAAGCAACATAACTTGTCCAAATTCAAATTCTCTATACCACTTCAGAAGAACAACATGAGTGATGGTGAGGATAATAACAATATAGACTAGTCGATGAATCGTTTTCCAGTGTTTTCCGAGTTTTCGCATCGCCCATTTATTCGATGTCAGCGTGAGTGGAATCGTCAGAATCAGTGCGAAAAAACCAAATGCCAGATAGCTCACAAATCCGTCTTGCCACCAGAAGTCCAGTTCCAGAAGATAGGTGTAATCAGGAATAATATATGCAGCACCATGAACAAACGCGAGCGTTCCCATGAGAATCCCTATTTCTTTTCTCAGTGGCATGAGAGCCTTTCCGAGATTGAGATTCAGTACTCTTGCGAAAAATGGCAAGAAGAGAAGAAACCAGAGTATATTCAGAGAGTTTTCACCTGTATATTTCACCATTTGTGGTGAGAAAATGAGTCCGAGAGAGAGAAATGCAAGAAGAAGAAAGAAATATCCAATATATTTTTGGTGTTTTCTGACGAGTTTTTCGAGCGGAAAAAGAAAGGTATTGATATTCTGAATCATGTGAAGAAAGTATTTACTATTAATATATCTCGGAGTATATATTCCAAGTTTAAATGTTCTTTAAATCTGTTGAATGCAGAAACTTATTGTAGGTATTTTGTTTTATTCTGATTGTGTTCTTCGAGTGTTTTCGCATAGTGAATCTGCCCTTCTGTGTCATGCAGATAGTAGTAATACGGTGAATCTTTTTTGTTCAGCACCGCGTTCCATGTATCGAGAGAAATACTAGCAATCGGTGTTGGCGGATATCCTTGCTTATTGCGTGTATTGTATGGATGCTTATCCGCAATGACGGAAGCAATGAAGCTCGGTGTACATTGTTTCTGAGTTTTGGCATATCCGAAACATACTGTTGCATCAGCGCCCATAGGAATTCCTTCTGCAACGCGTTTCGCGAGAATACCAGCAACGATTGGTTTCTCAGTAGAGTTCCGTTCTTCGCGCTCAACTATAGAAGCAAGGATGAGATTGTTGTATCCATTTTTTCCGAGTTTTGTATATGATTCTCCGATTCGTGAATCGAAAGTTGAGAGAAGCTTGCGAATCACTGTATCAGCAGTTGCATCTTTCGGAATGCGGTACGTATCGGGATAGAGAAATCCTTCAATACTCGGAACTCATTCGAGAAATGGATAATCTTTCTGATATTTCGAGAAATTATCACGCAGTGCGAGAAGAAAATCTCCAGGATCCTGAATAATATCTTTTCGATACAGATAATCATCGATATCATAACTATTCCAACCAGGAAGAATCATGATTGTCAGATCAGTGTAGACGGGTTTCACGAGAACTTTTGTGAAAACTTCCCGAAGTTCCATAGTTTTCTCGACCGTATAACCACCTGCTTGGAGATTCTTGATTTCTGGAGCAAAATATTTCACCCAAAGTTTGTACTTCCATTCTGGAATATCGAGCTTCAGACTGGAATCAAGAGTATTCACTGTCGTACCTTTGTCGAGTGTATATGTACCCGAAGAAACAAGAGTAGAACCGATAGAGCTGATAGATTGGTATAAAAAAAAGAAGAAAAGAAAAATAACTCCAATGATACTATAGAAGATTCATTTTGAACTGTTTTTTTGTCGATTCTCAATACGTCGTTCTCTGAAAGCCATGAAATGAAAAATTATTTACCCGATCCCGTTGTGATATTCCCACTTGCAGAAACACTTCCAGAAAGACTTCCGAGTTTTTGAATATCAGTTTTTGCTTTTTCGACGGCGGTATATGCATTCTGGACAGAATCTGCCGCCTTCTTTACTTGTTCCGTTTTTTCTGTTACAGTTGTCTGAATCTGATTCACAGTTTGTTTCGATTCATTGATGAATTGTTGTGTGCCACTCGCGAACTCTGAAGCCTTTCCAGTCAAATCAGCAAAAATGGAAGAACTCGATCCAGTGTAACTCTCCATATCGGACTTCATCTCCCGTATTTTCTCGTTCCATGAGACATTCCCATACTGGTCAGCAAATTCAGGAAAAAGAAAAACACTAGCAAGATAGAGTGTGATAATGAGAATGATAAAAGCGAAAAGCCGAGCAAACATAGAAAATTATTTGAGAAGATCTTTGACAGATTGGATAGAAGAAAGTTCATTTCGCAGAGTCATAATATCTTCGTCTTTGATGGCGTTTTCATTGAGATTTCCATTTTTCATCACTTTCTTCAGAAGGGCTTTCCCTTCATCAGTTCGGAGCATCTCATTCGCAATATTCGCGACTTCTGCATGGATATGTGTATGTGTCTGACAGTGAGGACAATGAACTTCGAGATCAATCATATGCTCGCCGATTCCTACGACACTGACGGAAGACTCATCAACTTTTCCCTGACAGCTCTGACACACGTACTGTGAAATGGTGGTTTCTATGATGTTTTTCAGGAAAATATAGAGCATGGTATCAATGAAAAAATAACAATTAAAAATGAAAAATTACTCCGGAAGAAGTCCTCATTTAGCAAGAACCCTTAACCTTCTTTGTTCCATCCTGTGCAAAGCTTCTTGTGTTAAGCTAGATGGAGTAATTGGAGAGAGTCATGCTGCTCTTCTCGCAGCATTTCCCGTAATACTCAATCGAGGGTCTTTTCTTATAAAAAGTCAGGAACCAGCTTCGAGTCACTTTCTAGACATAATAGAATTATATTAATAACTAAACACTATAACAATTCAAGTACTTTCTGTATTCTTTTGAGTGATTTATCTTTTCCGAGAATAAATGCAAGTTCGAATGCGCCAGGAGAAAATTCTTCTCCAGAAAGTGCGACACGAAGTGGCCAGAGTACTTGTCCATTTTTAAGACCTGCTCGGGAAATTGCTTCGAGGAGCGGAGTTTTGAGGTTTTCCAGTATAGAAAAATCTGTTGTTTCGAGTACTTCTTTTGCTAATTTTAATGATTCTCATGCAAAATCAAGAGTTTCTATTTTCATCTTCGGATTCGTGAGGAGATCTGTCCGGATTTCTGCATCCTGATACAGAAATTTTGTCAACTCAATATATTCATCGAATCGTTTCATGCGAAGCTGGAGTTCACGAAGAATTTTCGTATTGAACTCGTAATCTGCTGGAGCAAAAGTGCTCGTATAAAATTCATTCTCATACGTCTTCAGATATTCTGCGAGGCGTTCGTGAAGTTCTCCGATTTCCATTTTTTTCACGTATTCTCCATTCATCCAGTCGAGCTTGATTCGATCAAGAACTGCACCAGACTTGTGGATATCGGAGATTTCGAATTTTGCAATCATCTCCTCCATGGTCATGATTTCTTCATTTTGCTTCGGATGCCATCCGAGAAGTGCGATGAAGTTCAGAAGTGCTTCAGGAAAATATCATTTCGCGAGATACTCCGAGACGAAGGCATCACCCGTTCGTTTCGAAAGTTTTTTCCCATCGTTTCCGAGAACGCTCGGAAGATGTGCATATTCTGGAAGTGGAAGATTCAGTGCACGAGCTGTGAGAATCTGCTTTGGCATAGAGCTAATCCATTCTTCCCCACGCATCACGTGAGTAATCCCCATGAGATAATCATCGATAACGATAGCACCGTGGTAGGTTGGAAATCCATCTGACTTGAGGAGAACTTGGTCATCCACTTCAGAAGTGTTGAATTCTATGCGTCCACGGATGAGATCATTGAAAATAATTTTTTCTCCTTTTGGAACTTTGAGACGAATGGTATACTTTTCTCCATTTGCGATTTTTTCTCGAGCTTCTTCGAGAGGAATATGACGACAATGTCCATCATATTTTGGAGGAAGTTTGAGTTCTTCTTGTTCTTTCTTGAGCGCTTCGAGACGCTCAGAAGTACAGAAACAATAATACGCGCTTCCCTCTTCACAGAGCTGATGAAGTCGAGGTGTATAGATATCAAGTCGTTCGCTCTGTGTATATGGGCCATAACCACCATCATGGTGTGGGCCTTCATCAGGTCGCATTCCCACCAATGTCAATGTCTCAATAATACGATCCACAGCATCTTCTACGAGACGTGTACGATCTGTATCTTCGATACGGAGGATGAATTGTCCATCATTGTGGCGAGCCCAGAGAAAACAATAGAGCGCAGTACGGAGATTCCCGATATGGACATATCCTGTTGGTGATGGTGCGAGTCGAGTACGGACGGTCATAGAAAAATTCAAGATTAAAAATTCAAGATTCAAAATATGATAAGAATAGAGTCGAATATAGAGAAAAAGCTCGAAAAAGCAACAGAAAGCGCTCACAAACAATTCACAGAAAATATGTTGTATGAACTATGAAAGTTCCTATAATCTCCGTATTATTTCGCGATTATCCCCTTCTCGTGCTTCTCTCTTATCGTATACCACTCATCACGGGAATTATTCTCATACTCACCGCAATGGTGAATATTGTTGCGTTTCAGGTTCTTTCTGAGAAACATTTTGCTGAATATATCGCTTCATATGATACTGGAGCACTCACACCAAATCCTGAACAATTGAAGGCTTTTGTTGCGCTCTCGAAGCTCGATAAAAAAACACAAGAAGAATATGCTCAAGTCATCGCAGAACTCTCGAATCTCTCAACTTCGATAGAGAATATTAGCAAAAATCCGGAACTCTATATGACGACTGGAACTGGTAATAGTGATGAAATGCTGAGTATTCCCTTTCCGAAATACACAACAGGAATTCTCGATATACGAAAATTTCCCCTCTTTAATCTCCGGGCATTCGGTGAAGATAGTGCAGAATGACAGTTCGTGACTGGAGTTCTGTCAGGGCTCTTATATGTGAATCTTATTTGGTTCCTTTTGATATTGGTTTTCTATTTTTTCTGGATTCGTTCTATATTTCTTCCCGTGCAATCGATTATCGAGAATCTGGAACGAATTATTGGTGGAAAGAACTTCTCGAGCATTCGGTATACAAAAAAGAATGAATTCTTCCCACTCATTGTCACAATCAACAACCTCCATAAGGCTATTTCTATTCAGGAAAAAATCCGTTCTGATTTCCTCTCTGATCTCTCACATGAGATTCGAACTCCTATCACGGCGGTGAAGTGTTATCTCGATGGCATCGAAGATGGTATGATGACTCTCGACAAAAAAACAATTTCTCTTCTCCAATCTGAACTCACTCGACTCACAGATATTACCAGTCGAATTATGGATTATGAACATCTCACACGTGATACGTTCGATCATATCCATGTCGAAAGGTTTTCTGTACGTAGTCGTACTCTTCCTATTGTCGCTGAATATACACCACAACTCGAGAAGAATAATCAAAAAATTGTAGTGGATTTCCCGCGTGACACAATGACGAGTATGGATAGTGATATGTATGTGCAGATTCTCCACAATATCTTCTCGAATTTTATCAAATACGCTGGAAAAGATACAACGCTTCTCTGTAGATATGAGAAACGTGATAAGGAATATCTTTTTACTTTCTCAGATAATGGTGTCGGAATTCCTGAGGATGAGATGGATTTCGTGAAGGAGAAATTCTATCGTATCGATAAATGACGGAGTCAGAGTGATAAAAGTATGGGGATTGGTCTTGCGATTGTGGAGAGAATTGCGAGCCTTCATCATGGAAATCTCACGATACAAAAAAACCACCCTACTTGAGTGATTTTTGAAGTACGAATTGGACGATAATTTCTAGAATACAAGCACAAATTCTCCTTTCACCTTCCCCTCTCACTTATAATATTCTCTCACTTCTGCAATAGTTCCTCGTTTGAATTCTTCGAATTTCTTCGTAATCTCTCGACCGACGACGATATAATGATCTCATCCGAGATATTCCTCGAGTTCTGCGAGAGTTTTCTCGATACGATGCACTGATTCATACACGACGACGGTATATTCTTTATTCACCAGAGATTTTAGCATCGTCTGGCGTCACTTCTTCACAGGGAGGAATCCGAGATAGAGGTATTGATGACAGTCTATTCCGCTTGCAACAAGAGCTGAGAGAACTGCGGAAGCTCATGGAACTGGCGTGACCGTAATTCCTTCCTTGATAGCTTCACGGATAAGTACAAAACCAGGATCAGAAATCCCAGGAGTTCCCGCATCGGAGACGAGTGCTACTTCTTTTCCTTCCTTCAGGAGTTCGATGATCTTGTCCATCTTCGAGAATCCAGAATGTGAATGGAACGACATGAGTCGCCCATTGTTCGGAATATCGTAATATCCAAGGAGTTGTCCTGTAACACGGGTATCTTCACAGGCGATGTAGTCAGTTTCTTTGAGAATTCGGAGTGCACGAAGTGTGATATCCTCGAGATTGCCGATGGGAGTGGAGATGATGGAGAGCATACTTAGACTTTTAAAAATTAACCAATAACTTCCCTATTATAACACTCCTCACAATACACGATTTCCTTCCTATCTGGACTATACGTTGTAATTATATCCTTTCCACATTTGTCACATTTCCTCTCGAAGAGTTTTCTCGGATTTCTGAGAGCCATACGGTCAAGGTGGCGTTGGTCGGGATGTCTCCTTGGGATTGGGAGATTGTGCTTTCGATAGAACTCAAGTTCTTGTTTGATGATACGGAATGGTTTCTTGGTGACTTCGCACTCGATTGCCCAATTGAGAATGTCATCAGGAATCTTCGAAATATCTTCGGGAAGTTTGTCTGCTGGGATGATCTTCTCTACTTTGGGGAATGGGGGTTCATAGTCTGACCAGTTGAAGATTCCATCTTTTGTGGCTTCAGATTTTGTGAGAGGAAAATATTCCTGTGCTACCGTTTCATTATACCCAAATGGAGAAAGTGAACTCGGAAAGAATTCTCCCCATTCTCCTGTCTTCATCATATGTTCAATGATCTTTGGAACAAGGATTTCATATTCTTCACGAGTGTATTGTTTGTTGAGGATGCAGTAAGATTTGTTGCGAAGACCGATGCATCAGAAGAGGTTTGATGACCAACGACAAAGATAACTATAATTGATGGTACGACTATTTTCCCAACAGAGAAAAGAAAAATGAATTTTATTTACCCCATTTCATATACTAATAGCTTCATAGCAATTCACTGCTCAACCATAGCCTATATCATATCACCAAGAGTAGCAATCATAATTATCTTGAGAGTTTTGAAAGTAATGTACATATGCCGAATCCTCTATTTCTCTTGAATAGAAAGATAACTTTGTGTTTTTTGAATCAAAAAGAAAATCTCAAGAACTATTTTGACTTCAAGTAGTATTACAAGCCACGTGCACATGACTTTCTTTTTTATGTAAGAATTCTTCTATATTTTTCTTCATTCATTGTTTTTTTAGTTCTTCTACTCTCTTTGTGTATTCTCATTGGGAATATTGAATATTGTCAATACAAAATTCCTTATTCCTTAAATTAAAACAAGAGAAGCAATTATCACAATTTACACAATCGTATAAATAACTTGAGTTAGAACAGTTTATGCAGTTAATTCAAAATACAAGATTACTACATCAAGTTATATCTATACATTCATAACAATGATTTGAATTAAAAATTCCCAGTGAGTCAATGCAGTTCTTGGAAGAATATATATGGTAACAATAATAATCATCTTCACAGTCCCCGTTTTCAAATACAAGATAACAATTTTTTGAGGCTCAAGAAAAATTTACGTATTCTGAATTTTCATTTAGATTAGCATCTGTAATAAGACTTGGTGTTGGTACCACCCTCCAAAGTGCCCCTATCTGCTCCATTGCACTCCTTCCAAAATCAAACTCTCTCCCATAATCCATAGGATCCCAAGAATCACTCCACCAGTAGTCTTGATGATAGACTGTATAAGGTTTATCTGGCGAATAAATTGAAATAATGTCCTTTTGTGTTGCATCACATTTCCTCTTGTAGAGCTTCCGTTCGTTGCGAAATGAGAGGCGACGTTGTTGGCGACAATCCGGACAAAGTGTCGGTGTTGGAATTGAGTATTTCTTCCCACCAAAAGTCGGAGAAACTTTCTCGTAGAACTCTATATCCTTGTCGGTGATAGGAAAAGAAGTTCCACAGTGTTTGCAGGTTTTGGTTTCTACGAGAGTTTCGTTCGGAGGGATGGGGTACATAGTGCAAGAAAAAATCCTCCGTATTATGAAGGATTTTCGCATTTTTGCAAAAGAAAGTCTTCTGATTGATTTCCATAAGATTTCCATAGAATATTTGTGCTCCTGCCTCTTGGTCAGGGGCGGGAGGTTTATCCTTTAACCGATTTATCGTATGAGGAACCTCCTCGTATACCTCTGTGTCCTACTTGGATTCGAGGTGGTCACCAAAAAGGTGACAGGGCGAACTCGGAGAAAATTTCTTCGTCAGTATCGCTAACAGAAAAATCCCCACTGACATGGGGATTTTTCTTAAGGAGGTTTATTTCCCGATTTATCGTATTCCTCTTTCGAGGTCATGGGCAGTATAGCAGATTTTTCGAAAATGCAAAATTATTTTAGAGTATCGGCTCGCCAAAATCTTCCAGTTTTTTGACGATTTCTGACTGTGATTCTTTGATTTCTTTCACCGTTTCGAGTTTTGTACGATTATATGCTTTTCTCGATATTTCGCGAATTTTTGCTATACCATTATTTTTCGCATCCTCATCACGAACATCGAAGGTACGAATAGAGAAAGTATCTGCAGGAATACCGTTGATCAGGAGCTTGATATACGCCTCTCGAGCTGGGAGATTCCCGAGGTCATAGTCCGTCACTTGTGGCGCGAGATAGCCTGCAATCTTCGGTGTATCATCCATCGACACGCGGAAACTGACAAATGTTCCCACATTTCCGAATACTGCATTCTGGAGTGAAGATGGAATCTGGTTCAGGAATTGATGTGCCAGATGGAGAGAAAGTCCATATTTACGCGCTTCAGAGAGAATCTCAGAGAACGTGTCGGTCGCAAAATTCTGGAATTCATCGATATAGAGATAGAACGGCGTGCGATCTTTTGGCGGAGTATCTGCACGAGTCATAGCAGCCTGATAGAGCTTTGTCACGATCATAGCACCAAGGAATCCCATGATTTCTTCTTGGAGTTTTCCCTTCGGAAGGTTCACGAGAAATATCTTCTTCTTGTCCATAATATCACGGAAATCGATCTTGTTCTCAGCACCAGAGAAAATATTGCGAATCGCATCAATCGAAAGAATCTGTCCGACCTTGTTGAGAATCGGCATGATAGCTTCACTATTGAACTGCTGGCTCCATCCAGCGAATTCATTCGACCAGAAGTTCCGCACCACATCATCCTGAACCACCTCAATCATTTTGTAACGAAAATCCTTATCTGTCAGGGCTCGAACAATATCAAAAACGGTTGCACCGGGAAGATCATAGAGCGCCAGCACAATCATACGGAGCACGTGTTCGAGTTTCGGATTCCAATTCGCTCCGAAGAATTTCTTGAAGATATCGATAAATCCCTTAGCACCGATTTGTTTGGATTCACTAGGACGAAGAGAAAGCGGATTGAAGGCAAAAGGAAACTCCGTATCGGTCGGATCAAACAGCACAACATCCTTGTACCGTTCAGGAGGAATCACAGCAAGAATCTCATCGATGAGATCTCCATGAGGGTCAATCACCGCAAAACCATTGCCACGGTCGATATCTTCATGCATGAGTGAAGAGAGGAATTTCGACTTCCCTACTCCTGTTTTTCCGATCACATAGAGATGACGGACTCGGTCAAGCGGGAGAATCCCCACACCATTGCGAACGCCACGATAATCTGAGATTCCAATTGGAGTAATTTCTTTTTGGTGAGCATTCGGAATCGGTACATCATTCGGAGCTGGAAGTCGCTTGGAGTTCACACGGAGAAGCTTCGGTTCTTCTTTCGGATTTACTGGAAACTGGAAGAGCGAACCTACTTCTGGAGGGGTCATGATAATATGTGGATGTGCCAGCTTGATCACATCATGGAACTTGGTGATTTTCTGTGTATCTGATGAACGGAATACGAACTGGTTGTATGGGAAATTCTTATATCGGTCGAATGACTTCACAAGCAATTTCGAGAAAATATATTTTCGACTCTGGCTTTGTTCGAAAAGCGTAATTCCCACTTCGAAAACTTCATGATGCATCTTGTGTTCGAAATATTCGGCTCATTTATGTTTCCAATCTTTCTCGATTTTCGGATTCCAGAGATAGCGATAGAACTGGAATGCTTTCTTCACGCGAAGCCAGAAAAACCGAATATGCGCTCCAAGAAAAAACCCACGTTCGGTCGTATGTCGAGGTCGAAGCCCAAAATCGAGATACACGCTATCTTCTGGAGGAACCTGGTCAAAAAGACGGAACATCGCTGTCATATTATCCTCTTCTTCTGTGATATGGAACGGATAGAATCCATTGTTCTCGAGTCCGATATGACTCACATGAACGGTCTTTCCAGTCGCGAAAACCTGACTCCACATCGGAACAATCTCATACCCATAGAACCGCGTATATATCTCATTCGAGAGGTATTCGAGTGAATCCTCATCGCCCGTCAAGATATAGGAAATATGACGTTTTTCGAGCACGATTCCGATATGTACCGTATGATGTAGAGAATTCGCGATGATATCCAGAAACTGCACAAAATCCTCACGAGTTGTCTTGGTCGAGTGGAATGGAATGATATGTACGGAAGTGAGATGATGTCGTGACATGAGAAAAGCTTTCTTGTAGTATATATAAAAACAGTGGAATTGACAAAATATTTGCATTTTATACGAACAGAACTATACTAAAATTAGTTAATTTCATTAATTCCATTAATTCCATTAATTCCATGTATTATGACCTACATACTCAAACTCTTCAATACCTGACAAATAACTCTTCCGAAAAAATGGAGAACTCAAGCAAAAACAAAGAATTTTATGGCAACAGAACGTGATGGTGGACTTTTTATCGAGCCAATTTATGAGAAAACGAGTGATGTCACCTACTATGAGAATCCAGAATGATTCGGTATTTATTCCGATTCTGGCATGAATCCAGAGGATATTATCGCACGAATTAAGTCACTCCAAAATGGATAAAATCACAAAATTTCTCCTGAAACTTTCTCTTTCTGAGAGAATTATTCTTCTAGAAATACTCGAACAAATATCGAATCTTCATCTTGATAACTTGGATGTGAAGAAATTGGCCTGAGAGACAGATCTTTTTCGTGTACGAAAAGGAAAAATTCGTATTATTTTTCGGAAAGTTGGACAAAAATGAATGATAGTCAATATCGATTATAGAGGAGATGTCTATAAGGATTTATAGTATCTCCTTATTGTAGCATTCTTCACAATATACAATTTCTGGTCTGTCTGGAGTGCACCCCAAGGGTGCTTCCAAGCTCGGTTTCACCTCGCAAGGGGCGTATGTTGTAATCATATCTTTCCCACACTTGTCACATTTCCTCTCGAAGAGTTTCCGTGGATTTCTGAGAGCCATACGATCGAGATGGCGTTGATCTGGATGACGTTTTGGAATTGGAAGATTATGTTTGCGGTAGAATTCGAGTTCTTGTTTTATTATTCTAAATGGTTTCTTTGTAACTTCACATTCGATTGCCCAATTCAAGATGTCGTCGGGAATCTTCGAAATATCGTCTGGGAGTTTGGAGGCTGGGATAATTTTCTCGACCTTCGGAAATGGAGCTTCGTAGTCGCTCCATGCGAATCATTTATTCAGAGCGTCTGCTTTGGAGAGTGGGAAATATTCCTGTGCCACCGTTTCGTTGTATCCAAACAGAGAGAGTGATGATGGAAAGAACTCTCCCCATTCTTCAGTTTTTATCATATGTTCTATAATCTTGGGAACAAGTATTTCATACTGTTCTTTCGTGTATTGTTTGTTGAGGATGCAATATTGTTTGTTACGGAGACCGATACATCAGAAAAGATAGTTGGAATCAATACAAACCAGCAGATTATAGAGTGATGAATGCCCCTTTAGAAATCCATAAGAGAACAGTAGATTGTTCGCATTTTCGAATCCGATACTCTCATAACACCTCGCACAATCGAAGGCTTGAAAATCAATATCCATGGTATCTTTGAGATCGAGTGTATTTGTAACCCGTCGACAATCTTCACTCCTTTCTACCTCAAACCCGAGAAAGATGTTTTTCGAGTCTATAATATACTCGCCTGTTACATTTTCAGATCGAAGCTCATAGTTATGCCTATGTATTCACTTCTCGAAAGTGAAATTAAGAAGTTTTTCATTGATCTCTATCGATTTCTTTTTCTCCATGTATTCTTCTTTCGTATACTGTATATTATCTATACAGTAGCTCTTATTCCGCAAAAGTGAACATCCGATGCAGTGCTGACATCCAGCGAGATCATAGCTTCCAAAGCAAGCATAACAATCGACACATCCAATACAATAAGTGGAAGCATTAGTATTCACACAATCAATAAGCTCGTAGCCATTTTCACAATGACTGCAGTTATTACAGTCCACGATATTCTTGTCATGCATTACCCATCGACAGTACAAGGCATCTTCGTTTTGGCTCGATGCGAAGATGAGATGACAGTTTTTTACATTCGCTGAATAATTCACATATGGACTATTTTCCGAGTTTGCAACGAGGAGTCACATCTGTGGTACATTCTGTAAGAGTTCCTGAAGTTGATCGAAGAATGGTCGACTGAAATCGAAATCTCGCCCGCATTCTATCGCATCCCATCAATCGCTCCACCAAAAATCCTGATGGTAGACCTTAGTTGGTTTGTCTGGGGAAATATAGGAAATAATATCTCGTCCAGTGGCATCACACTTTCTCTTGTAGAGTTTCCGCTCGTTGCGGAATGAGAGTCGTCGTTGTTGTCTGCAATCTGGACACAGTGTCGGAGTGGGGATAGAATATTTCTTTCCAGCAAATACTGGCGACACTTTCTCATAGAATTCCAAATCTTTGTCTGTGATTGGGAAAGAAGCCTGACAATGACGACAAGTTTTTGTTTCTACGAGAGTTTCGTTTGGTGGGATGGGGTACATAGGAGAAATAAGGAATACTCTATTTATATTGATTCTTCACAGAATGCAAGGTTGAGAATTTGCATATCTCGTTTTTTATGATAGAATAGAGGAAATTATCTGTGATGATTTTTTCACAACACATGCAATTCTACGATTATTTCGAATCTCTCGGATTCACCCACAAAGAAGCAGAAATCTATCTCGCGCTCTACAAGCTTGGGATTCAACCCGCGTCCGTGATTGCCAAGTACGTCGATATCGAGCGCACGTACGTCTACAAGGTTCTCACAGCTCTCGCTCAGAAGAATCTCGTCTCCATCACCGACAAGAATGGGGTGAAGAATTTCTTCATCCCTGATATCTCGATCCTGAAGCGATATATCGAGAATGAACGGACAAAATATGAGAAAATGCATGATGAATTCGCGAGTATCGAAGTCGAACTCCAGAGTCACAAACAATGAGAGACACGAAATACGCCAAAAATATCACTCTATGAAGGTGGGGAAGGTGTGAAGAATTGTTATGAAGATATCGCGAATGAACTTCTCGAACATGGATATCGTTCATGTAAGCTTTTCGCATCCAATACCATCTTATCACGTTCAGGAAAATCTGATACTATCAATCAATATGCGAGTGATTTTCTCACGAAAATGGAAAAAGAATGACTCACTATCGATGCACTCCTCGGAAATGGTATCTGGCTCATGGAATCGATCGGTCAAGCACAGAATATCGATGAACTCCGCAATCTCCCAGCCACCAACGAATCCATCCAGATATTCATCGCTGGAGGTGTTGTCTATATCCTGATTTTCCGCGAGATTCCTTTTGCCATGAAGATTGCGAGTGATGAACTCGCTGGAGCACTTCATTTTCTCCTCGAACAGATCCCCAGAAAGTAAAAACCTCTCCATTTTTTTAGAGAGATTCCTACTTTTACGAGAGTGTTCATAATATTTTTCTCTTTTCCTTGCAATTATGAGAAGAAAACTCTCAAAATCTCTTTAGATGAGCCTGAAAGAGATCCCTCGTTCCTCGGGATGACAAAAAGGAAAGTTATATCCCGAGTTTATCACGAATCACATTGAGTTCGTAGACGACTTGTTGGTCTTTTTTCATGATGGTTTCGAGCTTCTTGCAAGAGTACATCACCGCTGTGTGATTGCGTCCAGAAAAGATATTCCCGATGCGCTCGTATGTATAGTGAAGCTTATTCTTGAGAAGATACATTGCCACCTGACGTGGAATCATGTTTTCTTTTTTGCGATCTTCTGAGAGAAGTGTGCGAATCTCGATGCCGAAATGATTGGATACTGCTTGGATGAGATCTTCGTAGCTACAATTTCCGATGCGTTGTGTACGAGTTTCTGTTAGGCTCGATGTGATAGATTTCACGGCAAGTTTCGAGAGACGGTATGCGACATTCTCGATCGTTGGAGGGGTTCCCTTGAGGTCATATTCGGCGATAATCTGGTTGAGTACTCATTCGATCTCACGAACGTTTGTTGTCACATTTTCGGCGATGAATTCTCCGACTTCCTGAGAAAGGATAAATTCACGAGCACGAGCTTTCTCCTGGATGATAGCGAGACGAGTCTCATAATCAGGTTCTCCGAGATCTACCGTGATTCCCCACTCGAATCGGCTCTGAAGGCGTGGTTCGAGTTCTGTGAGTTCTTTTGGTGGACGATCTCCAGAGAGGATAATCTGCTTCCCTGCTTCGTAGAGGATATTGAAGATATTGTAGAGCTCTTCTTGAGTTTGTTTTTTACCTGCGAGAAATTGCACATCATCGATAACGAGAACATCAATCTGGCGGTATTTCTCACGGAGTTTGTCCACGGAACGACCCTTGATACTCGCGACATAGTCCGTGAGGAATCGATCCGCCGTCGTATAGACGACCTTGAGGTTTTTGTGTTTCGAACGAATCTGATTGGCAGTTCCCTGGAGGAGGTGTGTCTTTCCGAGACCAACATTTCCATAGAGATAGAGTGGATTGTATGAAGATCCTGGGCGACGAGCAACGGCTTCTGCAGCCGCATGAGCGAGCTGAGTACTTGGCCCGACGATGAAGTTATCGAGACGATAACGATCATTGATGAGACGAGAATTGATACCATCTACAATTTCTACTCCTTCCGCTTGTTGTTTTTTTGTAGTTTTTTCGCTTTCTTTGAGCGTATTTCGACAATCAACGACATATTCTTCTGTCTTGGAATCGATCGCATCATCGACGACGATATCTATAGAATCAATAGTCGGAACTATTTTCTGGATAGCAGTTTTGATTTCTGTATAGAACTTGCTCGCGAGGTTATCTCGATGAAAAGAAGAGATAACACCAAGGGTAACGGAAGTATCTGTGACCTGAATCAGAGAAAACTTCTTGAAATAGGTGAGAAAATCCTGTTTTCGGACTTGTGTCGAGAGTTCTCGGACGACGAGTTGGAGATGCGAAAAATCGAAAGTTTGGGACATGTTGGAATCAAGGGTGAAGGAAAATTGACTCTTTGTATTTTTTGTTTACTGTACACGATTACTTCCGCTTTGTGAACTCAGTTTTATTCTTTTTTCCAGTGAAGTCAAAAGAAAAAAAAAGGTTGACAGGAGACATCGAATACCATTTTTGCTCGGATTTCCAAGTAGACTTCTTCACCATTACTTCACACAAAAATCAAGAGAAAAATATAAAATCTTTTTCCTCTATTTTCGCATTGGGATTATGAGAATGAATATCAAATTACCTTCCTCATTCTGTTTCCAGAATTCGTTTTTGTGTTTTGGAACGAATCCATTCCCTTCACCATTCGAACTGTGTGAGGATGTACAATGGAATTTCCATTAACATTTTTGAGAATATTTCTCTCGAAAACATATGTCGAAGTACGAACGGACGTCCATTTGGTACATATTTCCAAAATACTTCTTCCACAGACGAAGTATCTGCGTCGTGTATTCCGAGTTTGGTATATATTGATTGTATTCTTGGAAGACGACCAAGATGAGAAAACAGTACGAGCTTTCTATTCTGTAAATCTCTATCTTCTTTTATCAGAGCCAACGATTTCTCTGCATTATCCCACGTATCACACGCACCTTCCTCGAGAAGAACAATAGGTGTTCATATTTCTTCAGGGATTAATTCTTTTATAGCTTTTTGGTATACGTCTCGTAAATGTTGCGCTTCTGATGGTTTTTCTGGTCCAGATGTCTGTCCTCCTGAAAAAAATAATTGCAAAAAAAGCATCTTTATTATTATGAGCAATAAGATGCGCAATAGCTCTTCCACGAAGAGCGTTGATTTCTGGTTTTCCATCACCATGGACAATGAGTATTTTTCATGTTTCTGACATGTTGACAATATATAGAATTTCCTATTTCCTGCAAATATTTCGAATAAAAAAACTCCCTGATAATATTCAGGAAGTTCTGTATATAGAGTCGAATTACTTAATCTCCTTGAGACGTGCAGCCTTACCAGTGAGTTCACGAATATAGCGGATATTCTTGCGACGAACCTTGAATTGGCGAAGAACCACAATCTTTGCGATAAATGGAGAGTTGATCGGGAAAATCTTTTCGATTCCGACACCTTCGATATCAGCACGAACAGTGATAACCTTATCGAGAGCAGTCTTTCCTCGCATAGAGATGATAAGACCCTTGAAGAGTTGAATACGTTCTTTTTCACCTTCTTTGATAATCTGGTGTACTTCTACTTCCATTCCTGTTGCGAGAACTGGAGTGTCTGATTTTTGTGCTCCGGCTTGGATTTGAGCGATGAGAGTTGCGTCCATGATGAGAATATTAGATTTGAAAACGGGCGGATTATATAACTATAGAGATAAAAAGCAAATAAATTTTCGAGATTTTTTCGAGAGAGTCGGGAAATATCAAAAAATACTTTTTCTCGTTTGCAAATTTCGACTTTGTCCATATCATACGCATCATAAATTGTATACAGAAACATGGAATTCCTTTTTTGAAATCAGATGGCTTCGCTGGAAGCAATCATTGTTCTCCTCTGTGTCGCTCTCATATGTGTCATATTTCTCTACGATGGATATCGCTTCGTAGCACGTGTTCTTGGCATTCTCACGCCTCGCAAAGAGTATGTGAAAGAAAAACTGGCGGAAGAAGAGAAGAAGGAAGAAGATAGTCTCGCTCGTGTAGAAGAAGAAGTTGTACAAATATCTGAAGAGGAATTCATTCCTGAAGAGAATCTCAGTGGTGATAGTGGGGAAATAGAGCAAGTATCTGAAAAAATGACGCAAGAAGAGATTATCTATGAAATGGAGGCAGCATCATCAGAAAATGATGAACATATCGAGAAATATTTCCAAGAAGAAAGCGCAGAAACAATAGAAGACATCTATAAAGAAGAGCTCGATTCCCTTCCTCTCGATATCCAAGAGGAGATCTTATCTTCAGAGACAGAAACATCAGAAGAGACTCCGTCAAAAACAATAGTTACTGAAACATTTGATGTTCCAGTGGAAGAAACAATCGAAATTCCAAATAGTTCTCTTCCATCTGATGAAGAACCAATCGAAGAATCTCCTGAAACTGTGCCATATGTCCGACCAACTCATGTTCATGAGGAAATCGAAGAAGTTCCAAAAAAAGAAACACCCCAGATTTCTCCAGAAAAACGAGACAAACTCATCGAGATTACCAATAACACGAAAACTCTCATTGCTCGCGGGCACATCCCCGAAGCACGTGCGCTCATCATCGAATGACTCTCACTCTCGAAGAATCATCGCGAGCTCAATATCATGCTCGGTGAACTCTATGAGCGCGATCATGGATTCGAGAAAGCAGAATTCATCTACAAGGATCTCGCGCATACATATCCTGATGATGCAGAAATCCTCATGCATCTTGCGGGAACGCTCGCTATGCAGCGCAAGTACCGAATCAGTTATGAGCTCTACAAAAAGATTCTCTCGCTTCAGGGTGAGAGCGAGGAAGTACTCTATACTATCGCTCATCTTGCTTCTGAACTCGGAGAAACAGAAGAAACCTATGAATACGCGCGAAGCTATATCAAGCAGTATCCGAAAAATCCAGAAGTTCTCTGGCTTCTCTCCCAATCTCAGGTCGCACTCGGAAAAAGAAAAGATGCCATAGAAACGCTTATCAAGCTCAAAAACCTCACTCCATACAATCAAGAAATCGTCGATCTCATCGGGAAACTCGTGACCGAAGAAGAGATGGCTGGGAATTTTGGTGAGGAGACGCATCAATAATAATTAGAATTTTGAATAAAAAATTTAGATAATACCTTTGATGTCATTCTGGGTTTATCCCAGAATCTAGATTCCTGCATTCGCAGGAATGACAGAAGGTTGTACTTTATTATACTAAGTTACTATATAACCAATCATTTCCTTGGCTCTCACAACTCCTCCACATAGTATCGAAGCAGAACGCGGTGTTCTCGGTTCTATCCTTCTCGACAAAGACGGTATTATCCAAGTTGCTGGACTTCTTATTCCTGAAGATTTCTATGATCCTTCTCATGGGATAGTTTTTGCAGCGATGATCGACCTCTTCACGCGCAATCGGCCTATCGATGCTATCACGGTTCGCGAAGTGATCGATGATCAGAAAAAACTCGAATCTATCGGTGGAGATATGTTCCTCAATGATCTCATGACGAGTGTCTTCACAAGTGCGAATATCTTCCAGTATGCGCAGATCGTGAAGAACAAAAGTGTCCTCCGCAAGCTTATCCGTGCTGGTACAGAAATTACTCAGGCAGGATTCGATGAAGTATCCGAGACAACAGAACTTCTCGAAAAAGCAGAAAAGTCACTTTTCTCTGTGACTCAGACATTTATCCAGAACAAACTCACACCGATCAAGGACATTCTCAATGCCCGCTATGAAGAATTCGCTGCAATACACGCGGATCCAAACATGGCGCAACATTCGAGTATTCCTATTGGTTACCCGACGTTCGATCACAAGCTCGGTGGATTCAAACGTGGAGACCTCATCATCCTTGCAGCACGTCCATCGATGGGTAAGACGGCAATGGCGCTGAATTTCGCTCAGAATGTCGCAGAAAAAGCGAAACATGTTGCTATATTTTCTCTCGAAATGTCCAAGGAACAACTCACCGATCGTCTCATCGCTGCTGCGATGGCAGTCGATAGTTGGAAGCTCCAGAAAGGAAAACTCTCAGAAGATGAGTTCTCTCGTATGGGCGATGCACTCGAGAAGCTCTCTCGTTCAAAAATCTATATGGATGATTCCCCTGCTGGTGCAGGTCTCGTAGAGCTCAAGAGTAAGGCTCGTCGTCTCAAGATGGAGTCTGGACTTGATCTCATCATCATCGACTACCTCCAGCTCATGTCGAGTGGAAATAGCATGAACCGTGTGCAGGAAGTATCTGAGATTTCTCGTGGACTGAAGTCGCTCGCTCGTGAACTCGATGTTCCAGTCATTGCTCTCTCACAGCTCTCGCGTGCGCTCGAAGCTCGTCCCGACAAGCGTCCTGTGATGTCTGATCTCCGTGAATCAGGAAGTATCGAGCAAGATGCAGATATCATTCTCATGATCTATCGTGATGATTATTACAATGAGTTTTCCGAGAATCCTGGTGTATCAAGTGTTTTTATCCGTAAGAATCGTAACTGACCAACCGGACAAGTGGATCTCAAGTTCGAGAAGCAACATCAGAAATTCTATGAAATCGAAAAAGCTCATGATGCTTTCGGTGATGAAGAATTCTAAAAAATCCCCTCAAAACTGAGGGGATTTTACTTGAGATGATTCCGTTGCAGATTATCTATTGTAGATTCCGTACCGAATCGCATCATAGTATTTGCTCTTATCTTCTGAGAATTCTACTGATTGCATACTATTTCCCTTTTTTGCTTCTGTGAGCACCTTCAGAACGGGCAATGTAAATGGGTTATTAGATTGAATCGTGAATGAAGAAGGTGTGGAGCTATTATTGAAAATCAGTAAATAAGGGTCTTTATAAACTGGATTTCCGAGAAAATCTGAGACCTTCACAGAAGAGTCATAGAAATATTCGATACTATCACCACCATATTCTATACCATGAACTCCATCACCACACATTCATTTCACTCATTCGCTATCATAACAATCCATTCACCGAAGTCGAACTGTCCCAATGGTATCAGTAACTATAGTTCATGTTCCTGCGAGACTAATATTTTCTGATCCACTCATCGCAACGATACTCCAAGAAAGTGCAGAAATATCTCCCGTAGAAGTGAGAGAAAGTGTAGAAATCCCCTCTGTCATAGAGTTATTTCTCGGATCAAGAGAACGGGAAGCACCAGTAATGATATTCCCAGTTCCAGCAAAAAGCGGAAGAATCAGATGGCTCGAACCAGAAAGAGTAAAAGTTTTATCTTTTGACTGAGAAGCTATCTGATATTGTACTTGTGTTCCGAGTGTTCTCGGAGTATTTCCGACGAACATTTTTGCATCTGGATCAGTATTTGTCATGGTATCTTGGAAGCCTTCACGATGATTTTTCACCTTCAGCATCGCGTATTCGAAGGCACCATCCGCTTGTGCATATGAGATAATATCATTGTATTGGAAGCGTGAAAGTTTGAGTTCATTGATATAAATACTCGCCAGACTCGTCATGATAATCAAAAGTACACCGATAGTTCAGAGCGCTACCAGAATCGAGAAACCTTTTCGAGATGAGAGTACAGGAGAAATCATGATACGGGGATTATGTATTTTCTTTGAAGAATCGTTCACTGATAGTTGTCTGGATATGGAGCCTAGTATCACCGATGAGATTCGATGGGATTCCGATACGTGGCATGAGTGCGAGTGTGAATATGAGAGTGACTTTTTTTTCTGTGTTTTTTCCATCGCCTGATATATAGAACTTCAGGTTTTCGATTTTCACACGTTTCTGGGATTCCTCAGGGATGAAGCTATCTACCAGATTGAATGCGTTCGTATAATCTGATCCATTGACCAGATACAGCCCACAATGTGTTTTCGGATCTATCTTGTCGACTGCTTCACAGTGATTGATAACAGTCGTTCATCCGAGAATTTCCTTTTTTCCATATACGTATTTCGTTGTTCCATCTCCCACTGAGAGTACTTCACTTCCGCTCAGAGAATACGTATCAGGAGTATTCCAGTACACATAGGAAGTTCCATCAGAAAGCGTATTTCCATGGATTCATTTCTGTCGCACATCATCTGCAATCCGCTCGGTGATCTCACGCGCTGTCTCAGAGAGGTGACGAGTTTGGCGCATTTTCTGTCCGAGATACGTCGTCTGGATATAGATCGAAGTTATCGCAAGACTCATCATCCCAAAAATAGTGATTGAGATAACGAGCTCTACGAGCGTGAATCCAGATGTCTTTCGAAAGTGAAACATGAGAAATTTTTTATTATTTTTTCCAGTCGGTAATGAGTGACTTTAGATCATATTCTTGATATCCACGGGATTGCACGAGTACACGAGCATCAATCGTATATCATTGTGTTTTTCCATCTTTTTCGACGGCAATAGTATTGTCATCTCCATCTGAGAAAGTAAGAGGAGAAATGATAATATATGAAGCATAAATGGTTCCTGTTGCGGTTGGTGTATGTGTGTAGCGACCCTGGGCATCGAGATAGAGACGAGAAAGTGAAAAACGATTTGCTATATCTCCCGTGAGTGTGATAGGTTTCAGTTTGACTGGCATTTTGAGTACTTTTCCATCGGTTGACTGAATCGAGACTCCAGAATACGCGAAATTATTCTCTACGATATAGGTACCAGATGCGAGTCCTGTTGCCGTACTCCCATCGATAATCACACTATCATAGGGAATGAAATTCCGAACGTTCGAATTACGAATATTTTTCACGAGCTCTATTTCTTCTCTGAGAAGATTCCCTGCAACAATCTCATAACGAGAATAGAGAGAATTATTGATCGTCGAATGAAGAAGTGCGAGAATCCCCGTCATCCCGATCGAAAAAATCAGCATACCAACGATAAGCTCTACGAGTGTGAATCCGGATGTTCGAGTGAGAACACGAAGCATAAATGCGAATTAGTAATAGGGGCGAAGGAGAATCTGACGAGCACGACCACTCGCGAGAGAAGCACCAGGATATCCGATAGTCATAGTGATTCCCGTGAGCGAGACTTCTGTTCCACCCGTCGAGAATTTCCCATATCCATAGGGTGGTTCGATATGATAGATGATTTCTGATGTACCTCCGAGCTCTATCCCAGAAAATGATTGAATCTGTATTTTTTGTTCGAGAGGTAGGGTCTTATAGAATTTTTCTGGACTTGTTCCACCAGTCGACATATAAATATTCACTGATTCTGCACCTATCGTAAAATGAAGATAGAGATGTGCATGTGAATCAGGATTATAGAGGATTCCATTTTTCACATCATTATGTGCGAGGATCCATTCCTGGGAAATACTATCAATATTTTTCTCGACGCGAGAACGATCCATATAGTACCCGTATGGAAAAAGTGCGATTCCCATAAGAATCGCGATCATCGTTGTTACGATCATCAACTCGACGAACGTAAATCCAGAATGTGAAAAGTTCCATTTCATGGGTTTGTAGCGTAATTTCTATTCTCCAGCAAGTGAAACTATCTGCATAATAGCAGAAAATATTGCTACCGCAAACCAAAGTACAAATATACCAGCAAGAAGCAATGCCACTGGCTCGATGAATTTTACCATAGTTGAGAGTGCCATATCTACTTCACGACGATATTGGAGAGAAATCTTATCAACAACGTTTCCTATAGTTGACGTTCTTTCAGCACTTTCCATCATCTGGAGAATATCAGGCGAGAAGAAAAACCCTGCAGCATCGCGTTCCCGCATAGAAGTCGAGATTTTTGTTCCACGAGCGACATCATCAGCAATGCTCACAAACAGTTGTTCGATAATTCTATTTCCTGCACTTGCGCCAGTGAGACGGAGAGTCTTCACGATACTAACTCCAGCATTATTCAGAAGTGAGAAAGTTGACATCGAACGAACGATGAGGTAGTTCTTGTAGACTGCACCGGTGAGTGGAAAATAGATTTTCTCTCGATCCCACCACTTCTTCCCTACCTCACTGCGAGTATATCATTGGAAAAAAAGCACAATTGCCACAAAACCAAAAAACAAGAAAAGAAAATTATTTCGAAAAAAATCACTCGTCGCAATGAGACTTTTTGTTGTCCAAGGCAGTTCACCTGTCGCACCAGCAATAATCGGCATAAGCTGTGGAATCACATAGATCATCACTACAGTAAGTGCGATTATGAGAAATATTATAATAATGAGTGGATAGGTCATCGCGGAAATAATCTTATTGCGGAGTTCTTCCTGAGAACGAAGATCCTTCGCAATCGCGAGAAATGACTGCTGAAGCATTCCTGTCTGTTCCCCACTTTCGACGATAGCAATTTCCTGTTCACCGAAGAAGTTCGGGAGTTTTCGCATAGCAATATTGATGGCATCACCACTTTCGACGAAAAAAAGAAGATGATCCACTCATTCTTTGAGTTTGCCTTCGAGAAGCCGTTCTCTGAGTCACTTGAGTGCAGATAGTAATGTCACTCATCCCTCGAGAAGATTCGCAATATTCTCATAGAAAAGCGCTTTATCCTTAACCGAAATACTAGAAGAAAAGATTTTCATACAAATTATTCGTAATAATAGATTCCAATCGAAAGAGACAGAGAAAATTTCCCACCATTTGTCAATGATTCTGAAGGTGCTGTATCAATGGGAAGAATAATATCATCAAGCGTGAAGGCATAGGATGAATTCGTCGTGAGATATGTGATATAATCAATCACATCATACATATCTGTGCCGGAAACATTAAAACTCACATGTCCGAGTGAGAGTCCACTTGGAAGTTTCGCTCATTTATCAACAGAAATAGAACCGATTGCAATTTTTGCATCTGTTCCGACTCCTGTTTTTGTGAAATCATTGAGCATAATTGTCTCCATAATATCACTCGCTTCGAATTTTTTATTTATTTTTTCGACTTTTTTCGCGATATCAGTCGTTGCTCTTGAAGCGAATTCAGCTTGGATTTTGAGCAATTCATCTCGCATTTTCACTTTCGATTCTCGATTGGTTTCTACTGATGTGAAAGTGGTTGATTTTTCCATATACTGAAGATATATGGATTTCGTAATAAAAATCAGAAAAAATATCGTGACTGCAAGAAGAATAGGGGTGAGAACTCTATTTTGTCGAGCGATTGTTTCGTTGTGCATAGAAAAATAATAATAAAAGTAAAGGGTTAGTATGTTTTCCCAACTACCTTGAATTGAATCGATGTTGTTCGTGACTTCATATCTCCAGAAATCGAAAGAATTGGTTCGAGTGAAAAATATTGCTGACCACGCGCATATTCTCGCATCATCTTGATAATCGTTGCCGCTGGATCTGGATGAACCTGAGGATCTCATTCTGTTGCGATGAGTGTCGTAGAAATAGTATCATTCATTACACTAAATCACTTCAGTCGAACATTGGCTACGACCGCTGCGCGTTGGAATTCTTTTACGAGCCCGTTGATATCGAGAGAAGGACGAATAGTATTTGCACTGAGGATTTGTGCGATAATCACTTTTCTATCTTCACTTGCTGTTTGTATCTGTGTATCGAGTACTTGCAGCTCTTGCTGTGTCGATGCGATTTTCTTGTCGAGATAAAAATTATAAGCACCAAGTAGTACACTTCCGATTAGTACAATAGCACTCACTATAAGTGAGAATATCCATGGAAAACGACTAGGAGTTAATGAGCTTGATGCTCAAAGAATTTGAGGCTGTTTTATTTGCATAATAATGAATTATAAATATTCTTCGTGTAAGAATAACACAAAAATGAAGTTCATGCAAAAAAATACAAATTTTCTTCTTGACATATATGATAATATTTTCGAAGAGACACTTTCTGAGAGAACTTTTCCCCTTCATTCTGGAGACCGAATATTTTTCATAGGTGATCTCGGGAGTGGCAAGAGTACTTTTATCCGTCACTTGCTCCGCTCTCATTTCCATGATGATTCCCTCATCGTCCGGAGTCCAACCTATACGTATTATCAGAAATATGGAGAAAATATCTATCATTTTGATCTCTATAGACTCGAATCGCTCGAAGATTTCTACTTCATCGGCGGTCAAGATATCATCGATAATCCGAACAATATCTGTCTCATAGAATGGCCAGAGATTCTCGGAGAAACCATTTCTCCGACCAAAAAAATATCCATCACCACGAATGAAGATGGAAGTCGGAGATTCGAGATATCTACTCGTCGAGCACCAGCCACTGAGTAAAAGAAAAATATGCGACAAGAGAAAAAATAACCACAAAAATCATATTTCATGAGGCAACGAGCTCATTGAAGAAAAGGTGCGCGAAACTCGCAAGAAGGAAGCCTATGAGAAATGTCAGGATATAACGGAACGAGAAAACTCCGTAAGAAAGTGCTTTCCACCACATCATCACGCAGATACTCGCAGCAAACAGATGAGAAAGGAGTGAAAAAATCGAACGGGTGATTCCTGTGAGAAATATATTCCCGAGACCAAGAGGATAGACTTTCGCTAGATAGAGAATATTCTCGAGAAAGACGAAACCAAGTGTAATGAAGAATCCAAAAATAAGTAAATCCCGTCGTGAGAATCGAAATTGTTTCGCCGTGAGTCCGACGCTCGAGAGATGTTTGAGGGATTCTTCGAGAGAAGCAGCAAACAGAAAACTCGATATCCCAGCTACCATGGGAAGAGTATTCGTGAGAGAATCGGGAAGAAATCCAATTCCTATTTCCAATATAATATAGAGAATGAGAAATATTCCTGCATGAAGAAATGCAATTTTTCGAAGGAAAACCTTCACATAGGGAGATCATCGCCCACTCGCAATCCATACGAAACCAAGTAATAGAGCCAATATCACTCAAAGTGCAAATATTCGCAACAAGAGAGAACCTTCGAGAAAGTCTTGAAGAAAATAGATGACGCCGACTGATAATCCACCACCAATCATCCCATAGAAAAAGCGTTCCCGATTCCACTCGTGGCGAGAAAGCATATTCATCCCATATCCCCAAAGAAATATCGGGAAGAATGCGAAGAGAACGAAGAAGATGAGAGAAAAAATCTGAGAAAGCATTTATTATTTTCGTTTTCGGATAATCTCATAACCACCGATAGACCAGCGTGATTCGTTATCATTCGCTTTTTTCTGCATCATGGCAATCGAGAAAAAGAGAGAATTGAGTCCAACGAAAATGAAGAAAAACCCAATGAGGTATGCGAGGAATTGTGGGTATGCGATGATGATGCCACCGAAAGCGAGACAGAAGAGTGCGAAGTAAGACATATATTGTAAATTATGAATTATGAATTGTTATATTGTCTTCGAGAATGGCATTTCCGTGACGAATCGCGACAAATCCATATGCCCAAAGAAATGGAAGCCAAAGTGGTATGAGTCCAAAGAGTGAATTTCCCTGAAATACCTCAACTCCTGTGGAGATAAAAAAGCATTCGGAGAGCGTCATTATACAGAATCCGAAAAGAAAGAAAATCCAATCTTTTTTCTGATATCCTATAACCAATGCAATTCCGATAATAACAACATAAACAATAGTCAGAAAGAAATCATTCTGAATAATAGGAATCAATCCTACCATAAGAAGTATTGGTATAAGATTTATGAGCATGAGATATACTTTTTTCATACTAGAAGAACTTAGAAACATCGAAAAATGCAATCAGAAGCGAAAGTCCGAGAAGAAGAATCATCCCAAAAGTGTGGATATACGCTTCAATCTGAGCCATACGATTTTTCCCTACTACAAAGAAAGAAAGGAGTGAAGCAATCGTGGTCGAAAGTAATCGCCCACCATCAAGCGCTGGAAAAGGAAGAATATTGATAACTCCGAGATTGATCGATATCATCGCGATAATGAGGAGAATCATCCTGATAGTAATTCCAATATCCACCATCTCGACCATTCCTGCGCCCATTCCGATTGGTCCGGCAATCATTCATTTCGCTTCTTCCCTATCGGCGGGAGTTTTTGGTACGATGAGATTCTTCAGTGTTTTTCCGAGAACATCCACGGTCATATATGAGAGCACGTATGTCTCCTGAACTGCATTCTGGAGAGATTCTACTGCACCATATTTCTCTTTATAATTCCTATTGACATCGAGATTGCTATATCCGATATACATTCCGACTTTCCCATTTTCGGGTGTGAGATTCACATTTCGTTCGCCACCAGTTCAGGATAACACCAATGCAACTGTTGTATTTTTCTTGATGGCATCGATGAGCTCCTGTGGATGAGTGATCTTCATGCCATTCACTGACACCACAACATCACCCGAAATAATCCCTGATTTCTCAGCGACACTGCCAGTCAGTGGTGTAAGTTCGATTCCGCTGTAGACAAGATATCCTGTATCAATTGCCTTCTTCGGTGATGGGAGAAGGAGTGAATTATAGTCTTTTTCGACGAGAAAATTCGGTGCGATCGGTTCTGTTCCGATGAAAAAAAATCCGAACAAGATGACAATTGCGAGAAGAAAATTCATCGTCACTCCAGCGATGAGAACGAGCGCGCGTGCCCACCAAGATTTCGCTGCAAAACTATCTGCATCGGACGACTCTGGACTTCCTGGATCTTCTCACTTGATACGCACGAATCCTCCGATCGGAAGTGCATTGAATGTATATTCCGTTCATTTTTTGTCCGTGAAGAGTCGAAATACTTTCGGCGGTATACCGAATCCGAACTCAAGTACCCGCATCCCTGTCATGCGCGCTGTCAGGAAATGTCCAAGTTCATGAATCAGAACGACAACAAGAAAAATGAAAAATGTCAGCAAAATTCCAAATACAATATCCATAACGAAAAATAGGAAATAAGAGAGAGGAGATAGACATCTACCCCCTCTACTCTTAGCGCCTAGTCAGCGATCTGATCCTTGATATGACCAAAGAGATGATTCACCAGATCATGCAGATTCGCGAAATTCTCACGTTCCGATCGATATGCTTTTCCATCGATAGTTATCACGAGCTTTCCTGTAGATTGATTGTCTTTCTCACGTTTGAGAGTGAGCTCGACACGGACAGGATTTTCTCACTTATGAAGTTTTCGGATGTATGAATCGAGTTTTCCTGTGAGATTGTTCTGGATAATGATTTCGACACTTTCGCGTTCAACGGGATAATCTGCAGCATGGAGAATGATTTCTGTGTTCATAAAATGAATGGGTTAAGTAGTGATTAGTTTTTGATTATTGGTATGAGCTCTATTTTTGTTATTTCGACCGAAGTGAAACAAAGTGGAGAAATCTTTATTTCTAGTGATGATCTTCGTGTTCTTCATGATGTTCACCTTCATCATGGGCATCTTCTTTTTTCTTGTATTTTGTCTTCCATGATTCGATAACGATTTTTTCTTCTTCGGTTCTGAGATCTATCGGCTTCCCGATAGTGAGTGTATCGTCGAGCTTCTCGACATAGTCACGAGTGATGTATTCTTTGCCTCGAGTCGTGAGGTGTCACTTTACGACGTCTGAGAGCGTATCGACGAGGATATCGAACGGTTCACGTTCATCTTCCGCAATATGGTGTCATTTTTTCTTGGCAGCATCCTGGAGAAATGAGATAATCGCGCTTGGATTTTTCGCACTGAAGAGCGTGAATTGATCTCCACCATTGAGCTTCACGACGACATCTGACATTCCGAGAAGTGCTGCCCACCACGACCGAGTCCGTATCTCGACTCATTCGATCTTGTCATAGGGAATATAGAGAAGATCTGATGAGAACCACCGCCACTTCATATCGACGATCGTCCGCTCGGTTGCTATCCAGACATCGACATACCAATCGAATAACTTGTACATTAGGAGTGCATATATGAGCAGCATATAGATATATGCGTACATCTCATTCCCGAGACTGGTTCTGATTCCGAAGAGATCCTGCCCATAGAGGAATGCAGGAATCACGAGTCAGAAGAACGTCCAGAGCACCACATCTTCCACGATGACAAAAAAATGTCTATGAAACACTTGCTGTATTTCTTCGTCTGCGCCGATATATCCACGGAAAAAGAGAGAATCAAAGTTATTCATGATGATCACTATAGAGATGCTTATGATTCAGACTGATAGCCACGAAGAACGCCCCAATCACAACAACAAGACCGAAACCTGTGAGTGCAAGATAATAGAGAAACTGATTCCCTGCATGAGAAAAAGATGACTCTATGTAGTACACTCCGATGATGTATGTCGCAATCTCCACAAAAGCCGTGATGTAAAATATCCTTCTATGAATATTATAGAGGACGATGAGAAAAATGAGATTCACGAGTGGAAATGCGAACATACGTCCAGTATAGGAAAAGCTCTCGGGAATTCAAGGGAAAAAGAAAAGAAAGCGGAAAATGGGAAATAGATTTTACAGAAAAAAGAAATCTCATATAATTCTCGTGCTAAAACTTTTTCCTGACATACTGGACTATTTTTGTCCACTTTTATCTCGATTCGGGCGTTTTTTATGGTAATGAATGTTAGTAATGGGTAATTGTCCACTCCCATTTCATTGATTACCCTATTCGATTCCGAATGTTGTATAAGAGAAATGTCGGAAAAAGTTTTAGCGAACTCGGACAATTACCCATTTTTTGTTGCCAAAAAAAGAGAAATGGTGAAGTCCGACTTTATCCTTTTTCTTTTTTCTTATGCAGAAAAATATACCTTCAGGAGTCAGAAAATCCTCTCTCCCTGTCCGTGTTATCAGATGGACAGCAGTTCAGGTAATCTCCTTTGTTCTTGCTGTACTTATCCTTGGTATCTGATATGCAGCAGTAACATGGACTAATATATCTTCTGGATCATGAGCAGCAGGACAACCAGTGACACAGACACTGATACAGGGGATTATTAATAATATGAATGATTTGAATAATCGGCTAACTGGCATTAATCCAAGTGGAACGGCAATAAATGTCTCTAAAATTCAAATAAGTACCCTTTATCAAAAAACTCAAACCGTCGGACTAAACGGTGGGAGTGTTACTGCAACGTGCAACACATGAGATTTGTTATACAGGATACAAACGATGGCATGTCCAACATCTCTCATAGGATGATTAGAACAGATATCTTCATCATCAAATTCTGCAACATTATATTGTGATTCTGGTGATAATGCTACTTATGATGGAGGGACTCTTGTTATACTCTGCATGAGTGGTATTTAGTTCTTCACACTCGTCCATTCCATACCATCGACACGAATCGGAGGAAAAGTCATCGTACTCGGAATATCATGAACACTCAGGGCAACCTGGGTGGTTTTCTTAATATTTCATCCACTTTAAATAAAAATAATAATTACGCTAGGAAATAGATTTTGTAGAAAATGAAAACTCTCTAGAATGCAGATGTTTCATTCTATAAATTATGAAAAAAATACTAAATATCTGACATCGAACATCCGGATTCACTCTCGTAGAACTTATGGTCGTTATAGCTATTATCGGCATTCTTGCCACTGTTCTTTTTCCAGCGGTAACAGGATATATAAAACGTGCTAAAGACACGGCAAAAATGAATGAACTCAGAAATATCACGACAGCCATCAATGCATATTGGACTGATCACGAAACATATCAAATACCAGGAGTTGGATGGATGTGAGGATCTCAATGATGGGTTAATTACAAGGATGGAACTGCTTATACAAAAACTATTGCTGAATGACTCGAAGAGTATCATTATCTCCCTGGATGAGGCAAATTTATCAAAATTGTTCCGGCAACGTATTCGAGCAATCCTGTAGTATCTAATACAAGTCCCTGTGTCAATATAAGTGCTTCTCAGGATTTATATATGTACTATTTTGACAATACATTGGGGAGATATTCTCTCTCGACATACATCAACTATCCATCAGATAAACACATAGCTACTATCCTAGATTCATTTAATGGATCTGGAACCAATGGAACATGTACCCGTTATGGAAGGAATTATTCTATAGGCAATTAGTTCCCCTTCGCACTCGTCCAATCCATACCACTATGGATATCAACTCGAATCGGAGGAAAAGTCATCGTACTCGGAATATCATGAACACTCAGGGCAACCTGGGTGTTTTTGCTTTCTGTGAGAGCATTAGATATGACATATTGTCGCCCATGGATGAGGACATTTTCCATCGTTTCACGGATGAGTTCTGTGAAGATTTCTTCCTCTTCTCGAGGAACATCAAAAACAAGCTCATCATGCACTTGGAGTATCATAGAGCCACGGAGATTCTTCTCGCGGATTTTCGCATCTATACCGATCATCGCGAGTTTTATCATATCTGCTGCGGTTCCTTGTATCGGCATATTCATCGCTTCACGTTCTGCGATGGATCGTTGCATTTTGTTCGCATCGTTGATACTCTCAATTTTTCTCCTACGACCAAAATACGTCTCCACATAGCCGACTTCGCGTGCGTCAGCAAGGAGTTCATCATAGTAGGCACGAACGCGCGGATATCGAGCATAGAACGCCTCGATATATTGATTCGCCTCGAATGGAGAACAACCGAGCGTTTTCGAGAGTCCGAAACCTGTGATACCATAGATCACACCGAAATTCACCGTCTTCGCAATACGGCGTTCTTCACTCGTGATATCTCGGTCAAGGAAAATATATTTCGCCGTCCGCATGTGGATATCTTCATTTTTTTCGAATGCCTCGAGGAGCCCATGATCCTGCGAGAGAAATGCCAGCACCCGAAGCTCGATCTGAGAATAATCCGCAACAATGAAGATATTGTCTCCACTCGGAACGAAACACGACTTTATCATATCGGGATAGCCCTTCCCCGTCGGAATATTCTGGAGATTCGGATCGTTGGAACTCATACGTCCCGTCGCAGCACCGAGTTGTCCGTAGGTGGTATGAATCTTTTTCGTAATGGGGTTGATGGCTTTCGTGAGTCACTCGATATAGGTCGACTCGAGTTTTGCGAGGGTACGATATTCGAGAATCAGACGCGCGATATCGTAGTTTTTTGCTATCTCTTCGAGGACTTCATTGTCGACAGAAAATCCTGTCTTATTCTTGCGAAGTGGCTTGATACCGAGCTTTTCGAAGAGAATCACCTGTATCTGTTTCGGAGAATTGATATTGAAAAATTCTCCCACCACCTCATAGATTTCGATTTCGAGTTTTTTGATCTCTTCACGGATACTTTCTCCGATTTTCTTGAGTTTCTCGCCGTCACATCGAACACCCGTATATTCCATCTCTGCGAGAATCGGAAGAAGCTTGGATTCCATTTTTCTGATAAATTCCTCTCCTATTACTGTTCCTGCTGAATTAGAAACCATTCATCACTCATCACTCATCACTCATCACTTTTCGAAGTACGCATCCATCAGAGCAATCTTCCCCTCGAGAGTCCCATCCCAATGGTATCCGAGCTCGCGTTCCATCGCGACAGCGAAATCCCCGCGAGAATGACTCTGAGCGAGTATGAGCGTATGATGAATATCAGTGAATTTTGGCATGTAATGATTATGGTGAACTTTCGATGAATTACAAATTTTTGTATTTTTGACTTTCTCTCCTCTTTGCTTAGACTTTCCAAACATATAATCATTCTCAATAATATCTCTTCGTAACCCTCATTGTCATTCTGGCTTTATGCCAGAATCCAATAATCACAACTAGATTCCTGCCTTCGCAGGAATGACAGGAAATTTCAATTTATAATCAATAATTTCTGAACCTGTGCCAACCAAGAAAATCTACACCAACACCATCGCACAAATAGGCGGAAAAGTTCTCACAGCCCTCATATCCATCGCGATGATCAAGATCCTCACGGGATACCTCGATATCGCAGGATACGGACTCTATTCGAAGATATACAACTATCTCTCGATTTTTGCTGTTATCGCGGATCTCGGACTCTATACTATCACGGTTCGTGAACTCTCAGCCCACAAGGACAACGAGAAAATGGTCGCAAAAATCAGCTCCAATGTTCTCACACTCAGGACTCTTTCTGGTGCATGTATTATCATCTTCTCACTCGGAATCGGATACTTCATCGATGGCTACAATTCGAAGGAGGCGATGATAGGAATCGCGATCACCTCACTCTTCACTCTGCTCGGACTCATGAATAGCTCCTTGATGAGCTATCTTCAATCAATCCTGAAGACTGAGTTTTCTATCATCGCGAATACTGGCGGTAAGCTTCTCACACTCGGGATAATACTCCTGTCTGCAGCATTTCTCGACGGAGTGAATCATACAGAGAAATTCATGCTCGTGATGCTCGCAGGACTTGCAGGGAATCTCCTCATGACGGCACTCACTTGGTGGTATGCGAATCGTTGGCATCCTGTTCGGTTTGGTTGGGATACGGCATATATCAAGCATATTCTCGTCATCTCACTTCCATACGGCCTCGCACTCTTCTTGAATGTGATATTTTTCAAGGTGGATGTCATCCTCCTCTCAGTGCTCGAAAAACCTGAACTTGCCGATACAGCGATTGCTCTCTATTCTTTGCCGATGAAGATTGTCGAGGTTGGGATGATGTATGGAACGGTTTTTCTCAATTCCCTTCTCCCTGTTCTCACGGATTCTATAGCGAAGAAAGATACTGAAAAAACACAGAAACTCATGCATCATGCATTTCTCCTCCTCTCGATCGCTGGCGCTGGAATTGCGATTTTCCTCTTCCTCCTCGCATCATGGGTGATACGGATTATCTCGACCGATGCCTTCGTCCATACGGCTGTCATGGGATACACTGCTGTCGATGCGATGCGGATTGTCGTCTGGATTTTTCTCGTATATTTCGTCTCGTCGCTCTATACGTATGCGCTCATCGCTCGTGGTGAACAGAGACAAATTATGTACATCAATGCTATCGTCGCACTCATCAACATTGTCGGGAATCTCATATTTATCCCGATGTATTCATTCATCGGATCGGCTTGGGTGACACTCGCGACACAGATATTATTGCTCGTGTTGACGTGGTGGGTTGTGCGAAAGAAAACACAAATTGTAACTCTATAAAAAATGAACAATAACTCTCGCGCAGCATTATCATTATTCATTGCATTTATCGTATCGCTCTGGATATTTTTTCTCGGTGCTGGCATGCTCGTCATACTCAGAGAAAGTGAACTCATATCAGAAAAATGGGGAACTGAATTATGGGGAATTGTTTTGCTTTTGTCATCGTTTCCTTATTTTGTGCGAAACTCCATACCAAAAACACTTTTTCTCACTTGAGGTGTTTCACTTTCTACAGCAGGAACGATATTTCTCTCACTTCATGAAAGTTATGAGAGCTATCTCAGAGTTATCCAACAACCATATCCACTCAGTGAGTTAGGAAGCGCACCATTCCAACTCATTGTTTATATTGGTTTTATTGGCTTTGGAATCTGTATGTTTCTCTTGAGTTTCTTTTTCCGGAATCACGAGTAATGAGTTCTTATCGGAAATCCTGCAATTTTGCAGGATTATTTCTAGTTGAATGTTATAATTGAAGTCAAGAAAAATCTTTATAGAAATTCCAAACACTTAAAAATTCGATTGGAAAGAGGATATTGAGTCAATATACTGTCTTAATTCATTAAATATGAATTATGTATATACCTTTCTTTTCAAAATTTAATGTTTTTGTAATAATTGGTTCATAGAATCGATATCGCCGAGAGAAAATTCGGTTATCTTGCAAGATATTTTTTTATTTCTTTTCTTTTTTATTTATGAAAAAGGGCATTTTCGTTATTATTACTTTGCTTGCAGTTTTATCTCAGGTATTTATACCAACTTTTGCTGCTGTCAGTGAAAAATGACCTATTAGTAATTCACCCATAGAAAGTGTAGGAACAAAGACAGGTACACTGGTTCAACCTATGGGATTCAAAAGTTGGATAGTAAAGAAGGCAATGCAAGCCATTGCCTATTCTCTCCGTTATGCCATCTCTAGTGTTTGAAGCTTTTTAAAAAGTATCGGTGCACCTGCCGCAATAGTTAATGAAATCACGAATAAAGCTATTCCTCTTGCAACAACTCTTGAACGAGTTGCAATATATTTCGATTATTATTCTGCTACAACGAAAAATATTATTACACAACAATTACAAGCACAATGATTTAGCGCTAATGTTGCATTCTGGGTTGCTCAAATAGTTGATTTTGTCTCCTTTTAGTTATTTCCAAATCTAAATTTCCCCCGTAGCTTGCTGCGGGGTTCCCATCAAATATTTCATTTAATTTACTTCTTTATTTATGAGCAGACATTCGTTTCATTCTAAAAACCCCAACCTTCTCAAGCTCTGTAAAACAGAGAAAAATATCGAATTTCTCGAAACACTATATCTGGTTTTTCATCAAATATTTCTCTATCGACTAACTGGTATCGAACTTGATATTTCTCGATATGAGCATCTCAAATCTGAGAAAATAGATTCTTTCGAAAAATCATACCAGATGACTGTATACACGATATATCAGAATATCATCAATTCTATTCTCTCAGATGGGATTCTTGAGAAAAATTTTCACCTATTTAATTCATACGAAAAAATATCTTTTGCATCTTTTGTTCAGATTGCAAAAGAAAAAATCTCAGAATTTGATGTATTGGAATTTTGGAAATTTCTCGACAATCAAGAACCTTCAGAAAAACAATGTCTCGATATGAGGCTTATTGAAGACTTTACTCTCAGTCAGGAATGGTATGAATACATGGAAACTCAGAAAAATAACAGTTAATGAACAGAAATCCTGCAATTTTGCAGGATTTTTTGTATTTTCACCAGGTTCTGTTATACTTCATATACGTCATAATTTTCCACCATGAACGAACAATCTCGCATCAATGCCATGATTAGCTATTTCTTCCTTGGACCGCTTTTTCTCCTCGCGAAACCAGGAACGCCACTTCGTGATCCATACGTTCGTGGGCATGCGATTCGATCAAGTGTGATTATTGGGATTGCATTTCTTGCCTATCTCACGTATGCTTTTCTCTTGCGTTCTTGGCTGGATTTTTCGATTTTTGGATTCCAGATTCAGAATATCCTTCTCGCGATTCTTCTGAGTGTGACAATACTTTTTCTCCTTCAATGAGCCTATCGAGCATATAGTGGAGTGACAGCAGAGGCACTTCGAGATCTTCATATGGAGAATATTTTCCATTCTGAGAATACGACCACCCAGATAGATCATGAAGATGATAAAATCCGTGTCATTGCCAGCATGATTCCATTTCTCGGGATATTCATAGCAGAAAAATATCCACATCCGATCATCATTCGCGGACGAGTGATTGGATCGACATTTGCCTTCTTGATCATGATTGCTTCACTATTTTCGAGTGAAGGAGGTTTTCTTTTTTCGATAACTGTTATTCTTTCGGTTCTTCTGTTCGTGATTCTTTCCGTCAATATTTTTCTCCGAGGAGAATTCATCCTGTCAGGAATTCTCGAGAAAATCCCCACCTATGAAGAACTCGAAGCACATATCTTCGCCAGTGTCATGAGTACAAAAGAATTCTTTCGTATTGCATTCGGTGGACAGAATAGACAAGACTATCACACATTCTATATTCATGAGATTGCCCAACGTGGAAAAAAGAGGGTTCCAACGCAGAAATATTTCATGCCGGCGGGATTCATTGGACTTCCTCTTTGGAATATTTTCTGTATTCCATCGCTCTGGATGGAACAATATCGCGAATATCGCGAATATATCATCTCTGGAATCATCATCACTGTCCTTGGAATTATTTTCTTTCTCAGCACAGGCAATCAATATCTCATATTTCTCCTCTTTCCGATAGTTCATATATTCATCTACGCTTCTTCAGATCTCAATGCGTATGTGCCAGGGATTCATATTCTGACGCGATTATTCCGTGTCGCACACAATCTCAAAAATCAGATCCAAGAACAAAATCAACAAAAAACAGAAGCTCATTTTTCCTATGAAGCATCAGAACAAGCTGATACTAGTATTTCTCAGAAGTGAGAAGATGTGGATTTAAAGAGTTCTCATAATGCTTCGTACGAACACCATCAATAATAGCAATAGATCTCTTGTGAAAAATTGTCCACCACAAAACTACGAGACTTGACTGTGCATCCATATAGTTCTCATATGCTTCTCGTCTCACGAACCCCTCACCAAATGGTGAAAATTGTTGTTTGTATTGATCCGGAAGATCTTCGTAGGTTTGGATATCTGATAACGGATAATATTTTTCTGACATATTAAAATAATTAAAATATACTTTTCTTTTAGTTCTTATATTAATAATATTTTATTTGTCAACTTCTATAGAACAATAAAAATCTCCTATCCGAATGAATAGGAGGTCTTTAGGGTCTCTCTTGACCGTTATGAATCTTATTTTATCCCTGGTTGCAATGAGACCTATCTCAGTACTGCTGAGGTAGATAACAGCGGATCGGACTCCATAGGAGACTATGGCACCCGCCCTAGGAAGCGGTATAAATTGTAGAGAAAAATACCGACCAGATGCACGAGAGAAGAGAGAATGTATTTGTATTATAGACAGTTCTCTTTTTCTGCAAATGAAAACCGATTGACGTTCTTATCTAGATATCTTAGAATTCTCGTCTTTTGGCTCTATATTCAGGAGAAATATTTCTCCGAAAAATATGAAATGTGTTATAAATATCTTCTCTATTCCCTTCAGTAAGCCATTATTGAACACAAAAACTATCCAATATCTTTCCCTGAAACACGATACAATCTCCTCCGAAGCATATAGAGAAATCAAAATCCGAAAATGAACAGGAATCAAAATGAAGAAGTTGGCTGAGAATCTGTACCATCACTCGCATACGTCTCAGGAATAATCGATGACGAAGTTTCTTTCACTTTTTGAGTTTTTGGAACTGTTACTTTTTTGGGAGTTTTCTTTTTCGTTGGAGCCTTCTTCTTCACTTCGAGTCCATATATCTGCGACCAATACGGCGTCGTTTCTCATTTTTTATAAATACGTAATTCTACAGAATGCTTCCCGATCGGGAGAGTCCATCATTTTGGATTTTTTCACTGGAAAGTTGTTCCATTCGATAAAATCCATTCGTACGTATCCGTACGAGCAGTTCCCGTGAGTGTCAGATTGATCTGGCACGATGTTTTCGCTGCAAGACATTCGAAAGAATTCACTCATCCAGTCAGAGTTTTTCCTTGGAGAAGAATTTCTGGTGGGGAGAAAAATTGCATATTGATCTTCTTGATTGTCTTTTCCGTGATTTTTATTGATGCAGACAGTGTTTCTTTTGTTTTCTCTTTTTTGGGTTTTTGTTCTTTTTGTTTTTCTTCTTCTATTTTCGGTCAGAGCACATGAATCTGGAAAAATACAGACGCATAATTCCCCGCGCTATCCATCACGCGCAACTCGATACGATGGTCGCCGAGTCCATATTTTCGCTCTCCAGGGTCTTTCTTGGTACTAATCTCATTGATTCCATATATCCAGAGAAATCGTACAGAACCTCACTCTGGATCATAGGATTTCTCTGCTGTGAGATTGATTGCGCACGTCAAACTATAACAATTCATCTCATTATCCGCTACGAGATCCATGTAGGATTTTATTTTTCCATCGAATTCGAGAATAGCAATAGGTGGATTCGCATCATTCTGTACAGGAATTGTAGTATTCTGAGAAGAAGTGGAAGTGCTTGTAGGGATTTTTTGTTCGACCAAAAAAGAAATATTTTCTGTTTGTCCTGAATTTTTGTGGGTCAATTGCACATCAATATTCCCTGTTCCAGTGAGATACAGTTGTGGTGGATTGCAAGTGTCGTAGTTTTCTGTCCCATACGAAATCTGACACGTATAATCTTTCTCAATGAAACTTCCCGTAAAAATCGGTTCCAAAGTGAAATTCACGCGACAAGGACTCGTGGTACAAGTGAGAAGATTTCATGAAAAAGTTGCATTCGTGTAGTTCTGGAACGTCGGAATAATATCAGGAAAAGGAATAATTTCTGTACTTCCAGTTTCTGTTGGTGTATTATTTCATCCTTCGATTTCCGATGAGACAACTGCTTCAGCAGGAATTTCTGGATGGATAATATTCCTATAATCACTGAACGAACTCGTCAGGAGAAATAATTCTAATTCCTGACCATATACAGAACGAATTCCTATATCTCCACTCGATTTGAGTCTGAGTTCACTCGATGTCGTATTGGTGATTTTGAGCTTCGATTTCTGGATCGTCGATGGAATAATCGAGAAGATCAATACATTTCCTGAAAGAGAACCAGAAAGTATATATCCTGTCTCTGTATTTATTCGATGTTCATAGAGTCAACCCGTCGCAGAATAGAGTGAAATCCCACCCGTATTCACACTTCATGAGAGAACTTCTGGATATGTGATAAATAATGTCTCAATAAAACTATCTCCATCCATATCCCCATAGGAAAGTGAAGTTGCAACGAGTTTCCCTGTAAACACTATACTTCACGAATTCGTCTGACTGGAATCATCAGAATCTCCGAGAATCGCTCAAGAATCAGTCATAGGAATCTCAGTTCCTGTCTGTGAGAGGTTGCTTCCACTCTCAGAAATCGTTCAAGAATTTGTATTTTCTTCTACATCTGATATTTCCCCAGTTCCTATATTTTCTTCATCTTGCACTCAAGAACTCGTCAATATCTCTCCCGAAAATGTCGAACCAGAATCGGTGGTTCCCGTTCATATTATTTCTCCCGTGAACGTATTTTCTGGTATTTCTACGACGGTACAATCCGCATCCGTGAGAGAAAAAGTAATCACTACAGCATCTTTCTGTGTTCCAGAATAGTGCACTTCATCGACCAGATTTCCTCAGGGATCCTTCAGAAAGACTGACTCATCTCAGGAATTATTGAGCTGAATATTCGTCTCGGAATATGGGAATCTCCGATTTTCCTGTTGTCCGAGGATTGTTCCATTCGGAATCGGATAGTTTTTCCCACTCGCATCCGAAAGCGAATATCCAGAAATATCGACCGATTCACATCCCGTATTTCGGATCTCGATATATTCTCCCTCTTCGTCCTTCCCTGCCGGATTCGGTAGAAGTGTAGAAATATAAACACTGGCAAAAGACTGAAATGGAACAAGAAAAATAAGAATAGTAGATAACAAGAAACATCTCATAAAGCGTCTTATTATAAGTATAATTCTTGTTATTTTATGAACCAAATATTACAGAAATATTAAATTTTGAAAGATTTTTCGAGAAAAATGTATTTCGACTTTACATGATATTTATATATTTCATTATATAGTACATAAGTGGAGAATCTTGATTTCCCTGATTTTATTGGTAGTATCTCATTTTCAGAAAAATCTATGCATATAGCAATCCTCACTGGTGGAATCTCGACTGAACGCATCATTGCTCTTCGGAGTGCTGCGAATATGAAGGACTGGTGTGAGAAATCTGGACACACAACCGAAATATTTGATTTTCCATCTGATATGCATCGATTTCTCCGGCAACATCAGGCAACAACTCTTGCGAAACATTTCCCGACAAAAAACCTCAGAAAATACCTCGAAAATCATCAAGACTTTGACCTCGTCATTCCGATGTTCCACGGAATCTATGGAGAAGATGGGCAAGTGACTGCATTTCTCACAACACTTGGATATCGATATGCGTATTCGGATTTCACCGTTCATGCGCTCTGTATGGATAAATATAAAACCAATATCTTCGTCGAAAAGATGGGAATCCGAATCCCGCGATCATTCTTCGTCGAACGTGGATACACTATCGATTCTCTCTGTTCGCCACTTGTCTGTTATCCTGTCATCGTGAAGCCGAATCGTGGTGGAAGCTCTGTCGCAACCTCGAAGGTCTCTTCAGTAGCAGAACTCATCACAGCACAAAAAGCTATCATAGACGATGATATCATCATCCAGGAATGCATAGAATGACGAGAATTCACGGTCGGAGTCTACCGAGATACGGATGGATTCCATGTGCTTCCTATTGTGGAAATCTGTACGAACGACGGATTCTTCGACTACGAGGAAAAATACGAAACCGATGGTTCCAATGAAGTCTTCGCAGAACTCGAAGAAAATATAAAAAATCCCCTCGAATCCATGAGTCTCATGATAGCATCAGGACTCGATTGCAAGGGGGTAGTGAGAATTGATTGGCGATACGATGGAAAGGATTTTTATTTTCTCGAAGTGAATACGATTCCTGGATTCACGAGCGCTTCACTCGTACCGAAAATGTGGAAGAAAGCTGGAAAGAGTGAGAAGGAATTCGTGGAGATGCTATTTTGTTAGATGAAACTAAATATGCCAAATTGGGCCTGGTAATCCCCAATATCTATAATCATCATCTATACTCTTTTCGGATACTTCTTCTCAACAAATTTGTGGATTACTTGTCATACATAAAGATCAAAGTACTCTAAAATGAGCATTTGATTTTACCCTATTTGCTAAATATTGCAGATCCAAATTAACTGATAAAACACACTCTACTGTAGATACTCAGACAATATCACATGATCATCCTCGAGACAAGAGTTCTTTTATCGGATATCACATTATTCATTTTCTAGGGAAGATTGCACTGAATTCAGCTTTATCTGATTGCACCAAAGTTCTTCTTATATATTCCCCTTCTAGTATATTAGAAAAAACTGATTTTCGAAGTAATCAAACTGAATGTTTGGAAAATTGTCTTACCTCACTCGAAAGAAGAACATCACGAAGTTCAGGAACTATAGGAGAATCACCAAAAGTTATATTAATCACTAGATTTTTCTTTTCGATTGCAGCGACTACATATTCTTGTACTCCTTCTATGAGTTTCTGTCTTCTTGAAAGGTAAAAATCTGGATATTCTGTCTCTCTTCAGAGAAATTCCTCTTGCATATCTACTACGATGAGAGATTTTCTTTTTGACATATATTTTATGTATAGTCAACTTCTTGCTTTTTGCAAGTTTTTTTCTATACTCCACAAAATTCTCATTACCAATCACTAGTCACTATCCCACTATTTCCTATGTTTGCTTTTTCTGCTATCAATCTCGGATGTTCGAAAAATATGGTCGATCTCGAATTCGCCATCGGTGAGATATTGAAGTTCTCAGATAGAACTCCTATCGAATTCCTCGAAGACCCAGAAGACCCACACGTAGAATACGTCATCGTGAATACTTGTGGATTCCTCTCCTCTGCTCGTTCAGAATCCGAAGAGACCCTCGCATACTATGATTCTCTCGGGAAAAAACTCATCCTCATGGGTTGCTATGTGAGTGTGAAGGATGATGCTTTTCTCGCGAGCCTCCAGAATCTTGTCTCTGTTGTGCCATTTATCAGCTATTCTGTCATCGAAGAACTCGTCCTCGGGAAGAAGTCGAAACTCAATCTCGGAGCTATCGTCCGTGCGAAACAAGCACACAAGGAATCCCGTGAAAAAACTCTCACTCGCTACCTCGAATCTATCGAAGCGCCTGGAAAAAATGCAAAAGCCTTCGTCTGGAAGGGTGACGAAGTCCGCGCGTATATCCATGCGCCATTTGGCTACGAATACCTCAAGGTCGCGGAAGGATGCGACAACAATTGTACCTTCTGTATCATCCCGACAATTCGTGGACGTCAGCAATCTCGTCCGATAGAAGATGTCGTGAAAGAAGTCGAACAGATGCTCGAGAGCGATATCCGAGAAATCCAGATTATTTCCCAGGATACGACTCGATATGGAACTGACCTCTATGAGGAACCGCGTCTGATGGAACTGCTCGAGAAAATCGATGAGACCATCACTCTCTCAGGAAAAAATGCAAAATTCCGAGTCTACTATCTCTATCCAGATATTCTCACGCTCGAGCACCTCGCACGCCTCGCGAAGCTCAAGCATTTTCTCCCATATTTCGATATCCCATTCCAACACATCTCGGCAAATATCCTGAAACTCATGGGACGACACTACGATCAGAAGCATATTTTCTCGTTTCTCGATATGATTCGCTCGACATTCTCAAGCTCATTCATCCGCACGAGCTTCATCGTCGGATTCCCTGGAGAAACGGAGGAAAACTTTCAGGAACTCTGTGGCTTCATCGCGAAATATGACTTCGAATCAGTCGGGATATTCCAATACCACGATGAACCTCTCGCAACCAGTTCAAAGCTCCCAGACAAGGTGGATGAATCTATCGCGAAAAATCGCATAGAAAAGCTCACGCCGATTCTCGAATGAATCTATACACGCAAAAAAGACGAACGCAAAGGGAAAAAGCAGTTCGGATATATAGTAGATATAAGAGATAACCGATGAGGGATAAGAGATGGGGAGGAAATCAAAAATCTCATCTCTCATAACTCATCTCTCATGGTTACGATACGTCCCGAGCTCCATGCTCCTGAAGTCGACGAATACGATGAAGTGAAAATTGAAAACATTGAAGGAAAAGTTGAAATCGGAAGTTATGTGGAATATATTTTGTAGAAGAAATTTGTAGAAAAAGAATAATTGTTTTAAACTAAAATCATGAAAATACACCATGCAGAAAAAGCACTTCATCAGTATAAACCTTTTCTCGATGATGAAAATCAAAAAAGAGCAGATAATTTTTTGAAAGAGTTTTCTCAATTGGTTATGGAAAATTCTCAAGTTTTCTCAACCAGTACAAACGTACAATTTCCCTACACTGTCATAGATATTGTGAGTTTCGCAAAAAAACTTCTATGAGAAACTGGAGATATTACTATTTGAAAGACGAAAACACAATATATTTTTTGATCTTCACTTACAGTAGCCGAATGAGATTCTATGGTATTTATTGAGGAAACTCTTCATCAGGTCATAAAATTATTACCCTCAGTTATTGAGGCTATTCAGTCAGGAAAACCTGTAAAAAATACTCAGATAATAAATCTCGGATTCCCAACAAATACCAAAGGTTATATCACCGAACAATTTGCTCATGATGCCGAAAAAGATCCATATAGCGCATTTGCTGACGTGTATGCAGAGTTCATCCACTCACAAAAATCCTCAGGAAACATAGAGTTTTTCGGAATTTCTATGTGAGGAAATTTCGCAATCCGAACCGCTGAAAAGCTCATGCAATCAGGAAAATATTCACAAGACCAACAATCTTGAGTACCAAAGATTCAGATACGAGCAGAATCTCCAGTTTCGCTCGGGACATCACCCATAAAACAATTCCAAATTCCTGTTGGCTTTATTCTCGATAGTATCGGCGCCCTTGTACGAGATGTATTGCAAAAGAAAAATCCTCCAAACTCAATAACAACTGATGCGAAGACGAAAATGAAAGAGATTTTTGATAAAAAAATGCCTGATAATATGTCTTCTGAACAGAAATCACGAAAGCTACGAATATTGTGGAATATTGTGAAATGATTATGAGATTTCACTCCAGACAAAGATACAAAAATTACTCGTGTATTTGGAAGCCGTGATCTTTCTCTAGTGGCTCCAGGAAACAAAAATATACAATCTCCATGAAAAACATATACAACAAAAATGATGCATCTTCGACCGTTTTTTGATTCACCAAGTGAGATTCGCAGACTTCTCGTCTTACTCGATAAGATAAAGAAGATTGACTTTACAGGAAAATAAAATACTCTTCCCAAAATTTGAAGAATATTTTATGAAATTCTCCTGCATCATCCCCGCCTACAACGAGTGACCTCATATCAAAAATATTGTTCATCTTGCTCTTGGTTGTCCAGAACTCGATGAGATTATCGTCATAGATGATGGATCTACGGACAATACGTGGGAAGAACTCGCAGATATAACGAGTCCAAAACTCAGAAAAATCCAATCCCCTCAAAACGAAGGGAAAATGAATGCGTTTTTTCGTGGTCTTCAGGAAGCTCGCGGTACACATATTGTCATGCTTGATGCTGATTATATCTGATTCCGTTCTGAATACCTATCACAGATTATTGTACCCGTTTTGGAAGAACGAGTGGATTCTACCATGATCATGTGGAACAATAGTCTCTTCATCTGCAAACTCTTGAAACACGATACTTTCTCATGAACCCGAGTACTTCCGAGATCCGTATTCGATAATGTGTCGTATTACCGAGATGGTACGGGATTTTGACTCGAAACAAAAATCAATGAAATCCTTTATCAAAAGAAAATATCCGTACTCTCATTCTACTTTCCTGGAGTATACAATCCGCCAAAATGATGGAAACAACTCTACTGGAAACAACCAAAAGATATCCTGAGTTCAATGCCACTCTGGAAAATAGTACGACAGGCTTGGTACATATACAGACAACAGCCTTAGTTTTCCTTTTCAGCGGCAAGTACTTTTTTTGTTTTTTTCTGGAGAAAAAGCATACTCCCAATTCCAAGAACAAAAACGAGAAATGTCACCAAAAGGGCTCCCACAAGTTCCATTCCTGAAAATTTCGTGAATATCGTATTCAGATAACCGAGATGAAATCCGACCGCAGTAGCAACGAGCGGTACGGGTATACATACCATCAGTGAAGTGATAATATATTTTTTCATATCCACCTTTATTTTCCCGATATAGGTTAGCCCAATAGGAGGAGCATAAGGGGTAAATTTGATAATCAGTATCGCAAGTGCGAGATTGGTATGAATAAGCTGATCGAGCTTATGGATAAAAGTCTCTTCTTGTGGCGTATCAATGGCAGTTTTTTTCGTGAAAATGTGAAATCCGTAACGTCCGATACTATAGAAAAGCAAATCTCCGAGAATATCACCGAGCCATCCAAGAACAAATACAATCCAGATATCGAAAAATCCGAGCGATGCGAGAAATGCAGCCGCAAAAGTCACCAGCGGTCACTCGACAATCATGAGTCCGAGCATCAGAAAATATCCTCCTGTCTGAAGAATAGCAATGGTTTGTGGATTGAGATAATTATTTAGATCCATAGATTCTTGCTGATAGGAAATTGGTGAGAGATGAACTTCTGTGCATAGTTTTCCCATGTGAAATCCTTCACGAAATCAATGGAATCTTGCGGATGAATGTTTGGTATTTTTGGTATTGCGGATTCGAGTTTTTGTCATTCTGGAACGAGGATTCCTGTCTTACCATCTTCTATCACACCGCGCGTATTCTCGATATCATAGGCAATGATAGGAAGTCCTGATGCCATCGCCTCCAGATTCACGAGACCCAGTGTATCCGTCTTCGATGGGAAGACAAATGCATCCACACTTCGGTATATTTCTCCGAGCTCTTTGGGAGATTTTTTTCCGAGAAAAAGAACGTCAGGATATTCCTCCTTGTATTTCTGATAGAGTGGACCGTCACCGACCACAACTTTCTGATATTTCGCATTCATATCGAGAAAATCTCCGATATTTTTCTCGACGGCGATTCGACCGACAAAAAGCAAAATCGGAGTTGGAATATCGCGAAATAAGGTTTTCTCTCATGGAAAAAAAACACTGTGATCGATACCAAATGGAACAACAATTCTTCGTTCATAGCCATTCTCTTCGAGATATTGATGCAGTCCGTCATTCGAGATGAATATCTGCTCAGCACCGTCATGAATATAGTGAAGATATTGATGCACGTATTCTTCCTTCACGAGTCGATTGCGCATATGGAGATATTCAGGGAATTTCGTATGAAATGTCGTCGTATAAGGAATTTTTTTGCGCTTGCAGACATACGCAGCCGTGAGTCCAATCGGTCACTCTGTCATGATATGAATATAATCTGGCTGTATCTCACGAATTCTCTTCTGTATGCGACGTGGAAATGCGAAAGAAAGACGAATCTCCTTGTATCCAAGAAATGGAATCGAGACAAATTCATCCGAAGAAACAATAGTTACCTGAATATTTCTGGGAAGATTCGCACACAGATTATCGATACATCGAGTGACACCATTGAGCTGTTCGTTGTATGTGTCAGTGAATATGAGAAGTTTTTTCATGAGTGGCTCAGAATTTGTCACCACAGAGTATAGATTCTCCGAGGAAAGTCAATCTCCTACAATGCTTATTCTGTTCGATAGTTTGTATACCGTTGTAGGATGTGTATTTTTTCTTCTTCAGTGATTCCTGGATTCTCTGATAATTGTACACGAAGCCAATCCTGAAATGAATCACCAAGAATCTCGAATATTCGTTGAGTAAGTGAAAAATTCCCCTCCGTTGATTCTTGCAATCGCATCAACATCATACTATAAAAATGATTCTGGAAGTTTACATATTGCAATCACATATGAGACAATTCTTGTGCCTTATGAGCGGCAGCAAGAATGAATATTTGATTATCCTCAATCTTATATCTCTCCAGAGAGAAAAATCCCATCATCTGAATGAAGTCTGGATTTCATGAATACTCCAGGGCGATCTTTTCAACTTCTTTGATAAGTGATTCTTTCTTTATCTCTGATGATTCTGTGAGAAATTGATTCATAAAACGAATCATTTTCTCGAGATTTTCCTTTTTTGAAGTACTTAATTCCATCTCTCTTTTGAGAGCTCACATCATATCAGCAGTATCTTTTGATATTGGTGGCAGTTTTTTGCAATTAACATCATGACCTTCTGGATCAATATGTTTGATTCTTTCACAAGCTTCCATAGAAAAAATATTACGTTCTTATGAAGAGTATATACCTATTATCTATAATATGTCAAATATTAGGCTCATTCTGGAAAGAATTATATCTTTTTTCCCAGTGTTTTCTCGAATTTGGGAATCAATTGGAATCAGCAAAAATGGTGATATACGAAAACCATGGACGAATGGAGATTCTCCAGTGATGGCTTTTCTCTTTAAGAAAAATTGAAAAAATCCTCTCAACACTGAGAGGATAGAACGTTCTAATATCTAGAATCCAATCTGTCTTTTTCCTCGAACCTCCACATTGACGTCAGCTGGCAAGACATAAGAACGCTGTTCTTTGCTCGCATTCCCGAATCATCTTCGAAGAGCAGCTTTCATTCAACGTGGTCAGATTCTTACGAGCTTCTCGAGGAGGTCATCTCAAGGAGATTCAGTGAATCTTGATCCCCACGGATTCTCATCTCTCATCTGTGTGTAGATGAGATTTGCAATCTGCCATGCCTGTTCCTCATCAGGAGCAAGTACTTCGTATACTCTCAGACGAGAGAGAATCGCAGGAGGAATCGCATGTTCGTCATTTGCAGTGACAACCCAATTGATCTTACTTGCATCGACTGCCACATCAGCATATTCATCCATAAATTTCTTTGCAGTATCTGCTTCGAGCAGTTGATACATAGGAGCAAGAGGGTCAAATTGGTTAGCAGTTCATACCTTATCTATCTCATCCACAACCACGACGGGATTCGCATATTCGCCATCGATCAGTGTCTGGAATACCTTTCATGGTCGTGCTCATCTCCACTGACTCGAGCTCCCAGAGAGTATCCATCCTGCTGTCACTGAGTTCATAGATATGAAGTTATACCCTGTTCCGAGTACTTCTGCAACACGCTGAGCGAAATATGTTTTCCCGATTCCTGGCTCTCAGAGAAGGAGAATCGGAGGTATATTGAGTCCACCTGGAGACGAGAGACAGAGACTCAGATCTCACTCGATATCACTGATCACTTCAGCAAAATTCGGATGCAATCCATGAAGATCTTGGATATCTGGCATTCCTGATGGCTTGACTTCGAATCGGCCTGGTCATCGCTTAAGCATTCTGTTATAGAGTGCGATGACTGGTGCATTTTCTTGGAGAGCAGATTCTCGAGATCGAAGATCATTCATTTTATCAGTTACTTCAATTTCACTGAATATAGGAGTTTCATGTGCGACACAGAGAGGAGCTGTATTCATATTGTTATAATTACTATTACAATATCGCATTATAAATAATAATATAATAAGTCAATATAAGAATAATAATTATATAGTGTTATATATTTAAATCCTACTTCCCACTCTTCACCCGATTGCAACCACGACAGAGCATCTGGCAATTCTCGCTCGTTGTCTTGCCTCCCGCGTGCCACGGCGTGATATGGTCTGCTTCCATTTCTGAGAGTTCGAAGTGTCACTGACAATGTGTACAGATTCCCTCTTGGCGCTCGTAGGCTTCGCGCTTCATCCGATCGGTGAATGATCGGATATTGAGGTATTTCTCATTGCGCGTCAGGACATATTCATAGATTCCCGACTTCCGAGTCACGTCTTCATCCTGCATGAGCACTTGGATCTCTGCTTCGAGCTTCTCTGCATCGAATCCCTTGCTCGAGAACTCGTTGTAGAGACTGCCCCACGCGACTCATCGCATCTCCCGACGATAGTTCGGGAATATCGTACTCGTCCACGTGATGACATTCTGGAAATACGACCAGAGCTCGAATGCATTCGGCTCGTGTTGGTGCTCCGACATATATTGCTCGATAGTTCTCCAGCTGATCCAGTCGATCGCCGTCTCCAGATAATCCTGTCGTATCGGCGAACCATTCAGATAGTCGCTCCCGATCGCATACGCAGGACAACCCGTCCGTGAGAAATATCGCTTCGCATCCGTGAGCCACGGTCACGTGTAGACTGCATTGCGGAGCTCCTGATCCGTGAGCTTCTCCCCTGCTATATTGATCGTCTTGAACCAGTCGAGCTTCTCGCGATCATTTCCTTCACAGAAATACACCATCAACCGATAATCCAGAATCTGCTCTCGCTCAGTATCCGTGAGATTGTGGAAATACTGGAAATCCAGAGAAAAATTCCCCGCCACATATTCACAGATACTGATCGTGCGTTGTTGTCCGTCGAGCACCTCATACGTGTCATCCGCATTCCGCACCCAATACATGACATTGAGTGGAAAACCTCGACGCACTGTCTCGATGACCGAGTCTCGTTGCCGGTCTCGATAGACGAATTCTCGCTGGTACTTCGGGCGGATATTGAGCTTGCCCGCATACCCGACGACACCATCTTCCTGGTTGTTCGTGTATCCTGCCACTACATCTCGGATAGCAATCTCTCGGAGTTCGATTTTCATAGAAAAATAAAGTTAAGAATTAGAGTTTTTGGCTTATGGCTTCTATGTACCGTTTCTGTCATTCTGACGCAAGGAAGAATCTGCTCTGTTTTTGGTTTTGTCATTCCCCGAAGGAGAATCTCTTTCAAAATCATCTTACGAGAGTTTTTTGTTGCGGATAAATAGCCTTTTATACACTTCTTTTCATGAAATACTTACATTGAAACCTTTGCCTTCAATATGATATCCGATAGGTTCGCCATATACATAACTACAACCTAATATCTCGAATTGGTCGGGATTATATTTATCCATGAACGTTACTGGAACTCCCATAGCACCAACATAATCCAGAGGAATATCTTTCGTTTTACTGACCTCAATTGCATCATAATTATCATATTTTGGATATTCTTCCTGGGAATATTTCTTGTAGAGTATGAGATCTTCATGTCGTTTCTGTATCTCCAGATTCGTGAACCAATTCACACCAGATACCCGTATCATCCCTTCTCTATGGTCTCCAGCAGTTGCATAATCTTCATAATACTTGTTGATGAAGTGTGCTGCACCACCAGAAAATCCATAACCAAGCCATATTCTATTTTCCTTGATGAGATTGAATATCTCCTTATAGGTAATAGCGTTCTGATGTCCGACTATTATGAATTTCCTATCGTGTTCGAAAAGTTGCGCGACATATTCACGAAAAAGGGAAAATGGTGGATTCGTCACCACGATATCCGACTCTTCGAGTATCTCGATACACTCAGGACTGCGGAAATCTCCATTCTGCATGAGTGGAGTTCTGATAGTATCGAGCTTGTTGATCCTGCCATCGCCGTTGGTATCTGCGACGATCTCGAGCTTGTATGATGGCTTCTCAGTCTCATAGTGTGTCGCTATGAGTCGCTTCAGTCCGAGGAATTCGAAATTCTCAGAAAAATATTTCCAGAAGTGACTCTCTTCTGGGTCATCACAGTTACAGAAAATCACCTTATCTCGGAAGTGTTCTTTATAATGTTTCAATTCTTTCTCAATATCAGAAAGTTGTGTATAGAATTCGTCATTTTTTGACTTCTTTGCTTTGTGTAGATTCTTGTTGGAAACCTTCTTCTCTGTTGTTGGTGCGGGCATAAAAAATGGCAATTAGGAAATAATTGCCGAGTTTTTCTGATTGTAAGCAAACAAAAACGGGTGACTTTATCGACCTATTCTAGTTTGCTTACAACGAGATTTCCGTGTCTAATGAAAGATAACGGGCGGTGATAAAATCACCCGTATTATTCTTTAGACACGAAAAAAGTTGTTTTGAAAACCTCGGTTGTAAGCGAGGTGAAGTATATGGAAGATGGAGAGGAAGGCAAGAAAAAGAATTTAAAAAAATCTCTTGCACATAAGAACATAATGAATATAATCAGGTTTATATTGATTGTATCAGGTACAAATAATCTTTTCTTTAAAAAATATGCGAGAACACAATTTTGAACTCTATCTTTGAAAACTTAAAAAATATTACTGGGAAGTATGAGTTCTGCCGACTTTTGATGTAATGAAAGAATTAATTTGAGTAAAATCTAGGGATTTGGTTTCTAGATTCTTCTCTCAGATGCTTGAGAGGTGATTTATCGAGAAAGAAAGTCCTAAAAGATATATTCCAACAAATAAATTAATCGCATCGCCACTATATTGAAGTGTGGTCTGCTGAACGGCAGATGAGATTGAGTCAAATATAGTAAACTATATTGATTTAAATAAATATATTATTTGATGAAACCCAGAATGAATTGTATTAGTGGAGACTAAGGGAGACAGCATGGAAGACATCTGAATATTTGAATGAGATATAGTGTCAGTCGATCTAAATAATAAATATCCTCATAGTTGAGATTTAGTTATTGCCACAATTGACTGAGATGGTAATTTTACTCTGAAAGAATATTGACAAGATAAATTTTGAAATCCCCTTTTGAGATATAGAAATGAAAGGATTTATCCTTGAAAGATTATTGAGGCTAACCAAATGAATGTTGTTTGAGTTGTTAAGGGTTTAGTTAGAAAGTTTTAATTTTTAATTTTATATTTATGGAGAATATATTTTCCCCTGAGAAATGAGTATTTCGTACAATCTTTCTATATGTCTGACAATGAGAGTCAACATTAATGATTATACCCGATGGAGAAAGTCATAAATATGTTTTAATAGACTCAAATATCATCGAAGATGACAATGCGGCAATTGATATTTCCGATGTATTGTCATGACAAATTGCAAAAAATGAATTGATATTTATTAACACCCACCCTCATAAGGATCATTTAAAATGAATTGATAAAATTCATGAAAATCTATGAGTATGAGAAATTTGGCATTCCTGACATACTCCCCATAAAGATAATAAGGAGGAATATGAGAAGATGAAGAATGTAATTGATGATATATGAGAAGATAATGAATATTACTTGAAATGAAGTAATGAAAAAAATAATATTCACTCAAATATTGAAGAGGATTCGAAGATAGAAAAAAGAATATGAGATGTGGATTTTCAAGTCTTCTCTCCTGCACAATACGTAATTGATGATATAGAAGAAGAAACTGAGGAAACTAGAAGAAACAGAATACACGAACAATGTTGAGTTATTAAATTTACTTACAAAGATAAAAGTATTTTAATTACATGAGACTCCGATAAAAAGGCATGGAAAGAACATATTACTGAATACTATAAAGATGTTCTGCAATCTGATATTTTGAGTGCAGCCCATCATGGATCAAGGTCATTTTTTAAGGATTGAGAAGATGATGAGGATATATTTGAAGAACATCTAGAAAAAATTAATCCAACTTACTTGGTTATTAGTGCCCCAAAAGAATCAGAATTTGAACACCCTCATTCAGACGCTTTAGAAATCTACGAAAGATATGTCGAAAAAAAGAATATATACAACTTATGAGACAAGGAGAAAAGCCTGGTAATTGACATAGACAGCACTTGAATAATAAAGATTGAATATCTTGATATTAAAGGGAATACTGACAATAATAAAAAAGAGTCTGTAAAAAATACTGTTATTATTTGAAATAACCCTCCAAAACCATGGTTATCAGTATAACAGAGGATGATACAGCATTTATTAGCAAGAATTATCCCGAATTGACTATATCTAGCAGTAAAATTGAGGGCATATTCAATTTTACTGCCAATAATGAGAAATTGGGGAAAATAAGTGATAGTTTTCACTTACTAATAAAATTGGAAAGCAGAGAGGGCTCTATCCTCCCGAAGGTAAGTAATCTTTGAGGGAGATTGATACGAATATCCAAAAAATATAACAAGAATCTGGAAGATATTCATATAAATCCAGATAACACTTTTTGCTTTATGACAGATACAGAGGAAAAAGAATATTTCGAAGATTGAATTTTTAATTTCCGGGTTTTCTTCTTCGAAATTCTGATACCATATTTGTATGGAATAAGTTTTTATGAAAAGAAATGATTTTTCCCTTGGGGGGAAAGAGCACATTGATTTTTGTGATATTTGGAGTCGTACAATGAATGAAAAACTTCCATAGAAGAGCTAATTAAAAGGGATCAAGAAAAAATAATTGCTAGAAATATTTGAATTAAGTGACATCGTAACTGTTTATGCTGAAGTGGTAAGAAAATTAAGGTATGCCATAAAGAAATTCTAGAAGCATTCTATAAATTAAGGAGTCTTAAAAAAAAGACTATTCAATAGTTTTCAATAAAATTTACTAATCATAATTCCATGTTTAATGAATACGCAATAAAGGCACGATTCTTTCCTACAATTCTTTCAGCAATACCAGTTTTACTCTTCCAATATAGCTTTTTAAGTAAAGAGCTATCCGACTTCTTAGCGTTTCTGGGAAAAATGGAAATAGCTGGAAATATTACAATTTCAATCGTTATTTTATACTTTACATCTCAATTAAATAGATTTATTTCTAAAGTCTTTTTTGAAAAAGAAGAAATCTATATGCCAACAACAGATTTTCTACTTTTCCAGAATCCTGAATACAGCGAAGAATACAAAAAGAATATTTATGAAAAACTAGAGAAAGATTTTAATATAAAATTGCCTTGAAAATCATTACAAGAAAAGGATATACTAAATTCTAGAAAAAGAATTGCTGAAGTTATGAGTTTGGCAAGAAAAAGAATTAAAGATGGGTACTTACTTTTATGACATAATATTGAATACTGATTTTGGAGAAACCTATCTGGCGGTTCGATTATAGCTATTATATTCTCCGCAATAACAACGTATTTAAGCTTCTATCAAGATAAAGCTTCAATCTTTATCGCATCACTCATATTACTATGAGTATTCTTGATGATTTTACTCTTTAGTAGGTTCTTTATCGATAGAATTGGTAAAATATATGCAAGAGTATTAATTCAGGAGTATATGGAAAGTCGATAATATAAAATTTATAAATCTAATTCTACACATTATGCCACTAAATCTCTTTGAGTGAATTCTGAAAGAAATCAAACAACAACCGCCGCAGATTACACATATCCTCTCTTATGATTTGAGAAATGTTACTCCAAAAACATACGTTGATCTAAGTCAAATGCTTCAGAAGGAGTTTTCATGAGTAAAAACCCATCTTCAAAGTCAAACAGTATGGGAGTTATGTACAAATGAATCTTGCGATGTAATAATGCGTGCTATTATTTCTATTGTATGAGTAAGTTGCCAGATTAATATTTATCAAGTTAGGGTTCTAGAAAAAAAGACTTATCCTGCAATATTACCCAAGACACTGCCACAAAAATAATTTTGTTCTTCCTCCAACTTTTTCCCCACTCCGTCCGAAAATTGTTTTGATTTTTTATGAAATTTTTTTGACTTTCAGAAGGTTTATGATACTATGCTCGTACACCCGGTGAGTCAGCCTCACCTCCGAAAACTCAGTCTCACGACTGGGTTTTTTATATGTATGGATTCGTGATGAGCTTGCCTTGTACATCGACACAATCTGCCAATAGTGATGACTCCAACATCGATAGATCCGTTTTGACATAGGCGTCACAGATAGACATCATGACTCTCCCCTTTCAGAAGTACAGCAATACGCAAGTAAAGTGTTTGTCTTTTTTGTGTCTCTTTACCCGATGAATTGCTGGTGCTATGTCACTATCTCCACTCAGGATCAGGGCTTTGTCGTAGAGATCTAGTACTCATCCCTCGAAGATTGCGAGCGCGAGATTGACGTCGGTTTGCTTTTCTTCGTATGTTCCATAGGAGAACTTCTTGAGCTCACTATGGCATCTTTCGGGGAGATAACTGGCATTTTATCCGCATGAAACTTTCTCTCTACAGAGGTATAATTTCAGGAGATTATCTTGATTCAGAGTCATTTTTTGAGAACATCGAGGTAGTTATTGTGTCGGATAAGTCTTGCTTCATCCCATCTCGGCGGTGCAGTAAAGAAAAATATATCTTGTAGTATATCATCTGGTCAGAGGAAGCTTTCTACAAACTTTCTATAATTCAGCCACTTATATTTCTCTGGAAGATTATTGGCGATTGCATGGTATACATTGAATCCGTCTATATACGCAACAACTCTTTTTTTCGATCGATTCATACTTGATTTCCTCGGGAAAAATACAAGAAATGTGACCAACTTTCCCGCACGATTGTAATTCCCAATTATTACAGAAATATTAAATTCTGAAAGATTCTTCATACACCCTCCAGTAGAACCTTCCCTGAGCCAACTCTATGAAGTGATTTTCACATTGACAGTATATATTCATATATCACTATATATTTTCTATATATTCATGCATGAAATAGAGAGTATGTACACCGTATTGTTCCACAGGAAAATCTGATAAAAAAATACTCCGAGATTTCTCTTTGGAGTATTTTGTTTTTCTTGATGGTGACAAAGAAAACAGCGGTAAGAAATAAGGTTATCATTCATTTAATTTTAAAAAGAGATTTATTAGGAAAGGCTCTCAAAAAAGAAAAAAGCTAAAACCTTAATAGTAAAAAATAGATATTATATATTCAAGATCATCTATATATAGATCTAATAAATGAAAAAAGAGGTTTGAAAAATAGAGGAAAAGTGTAGAATAGGATTTATTAAAAATTTATAGATAAAATAAATGATATCGACAAACAAAATATACTGACAAACAAAACTCAAAAAAGAAGATATCATACTTTTTAGTCATTTTCTTGGTTTTTGAGATCCAGAAAATAGCAATATATGGTTTATATGAAATGAGGAAAGGCTTTTCCCTGAAGAAAGTTTAGAAGAAAGAATCAATACGATTCGTGATTCTAAAAAATCTAAACTTTATGATAAGAAAAATTATTTCACAAAATATTTTTATGATTATCAAGATAAAAATAACTTATGGTCTTGATATGAAATAATGCGGAAGCTTATACCAAATAAAGAAAACCTTGAACATGTTTTTATATCAGAGTTTTATTTTCTGCCTAGTGATAAATGAAATAATATTGCAAAAGAATATTGATTTTCTGAAGTTTCAAGAAATAGTTGCTATTTAGGAAATATTGATTTAAACGAACTATTAAGAAATAGACTGGAAACTATATTTCAATTTCTTACAGAATCATCTAAAAAAGTAGTTTACTTTTATAGTTATCAAGATAGGTATCTAGAAGAAAAACTATCTATTCTAAAAGAATTATTTTCATTTGAAAATGAGCAAAAGATCTGAAATAATTGAATTATATTAACATACAATAAAAGTAATACAATTTATATATGTAAATTACTTCCAAATTCTCCTATAAATTCATAAAAAATGTCTAAAAAAGATAAGAAAATTAAATTCATAGATTTATTTGCCTGAATAGGCTGATTTCACCTTGCATTTCATAACAACTGAGCTGAATGTGTATTTTCTTCTGAATGGGATGATCACGCCAGAAAAACCTATGAAACAAATTTTAAGAAAGTTTCCCCAGAATTGTTTGAGTCATGAAATTTCGTGTGAGATATTACCAAAATTGACGAAAAGAATATTCCTGATTTTGATATCCTCACATGAGGATTTCCGTGTCAGCCATTTTCTCAAGCGGGTCACAAAAAGGGTTTTAATGAAACAAGATGAACTTTATTCTTTGATATAGCAAGAATAATAAAAGAAAAGAGACCAAAAGCATTCTTTATAGAGAATGTACGCTGACTTTTAAATCATGATAATTGAAGAACCTTCTCAATAATCAAGGAAACCATTGAAAATGATCTCTGATATTCATTTCACTATAAAATAGTAAAAGCCTCTGATTTTTGATTACCTCAAAATAGACCACGACTCTTTATGGTAGGTTTTCGAGATAAAGATATAGAATTTTCTTTCCCTGAAAATATACCTCTAAAAATGACTATGTCAGATGTATGGGGATGAAAATGTAATAAAGAAATTGGCTTTACTTTGAGAGTATGATGAAAAGGGTCGGATATAAATGACAGAAGAAATTGGGATGCCTATTTAGTAGATGGGGAAGTAAAAAGGCTAAGTCCAAAAGAATGAAAAAAGATGCAATGATTTCCTGAGAATTTTGAGTTCCCTGTATCAAGAAATGAAGCAATGAAACAACTTGGAAACTCGGTGGCTGTTCCAGCCATACAAGCAGTAGCAGAAAATATCATTCTAGCCTTAACCAAGAAATATTATGACAAATAGTGCAATTACTGGAAATACTGGTGAATGGAGTGAATTATATGCATTAGTATTTATCTTAACATACTGAGGCCTTTTTGGTGCTGATAAGGAACAAAATAGGAAAAAGGAAATTTTTTATAAAGTTGTTGAAGTTTTCTTAGAATGAAAAAATAAAGAATCTACACTACAATATACTCTATTGGAAAAGGATATTGAAATATATAATCAGGGGAATTTACTAGGAACTATAAGTATTTCAGATTTGGAAATTCATTTAAAACAATTTTTTACAGACCTTAGTTCTCAAAATGATTGAAGAGCATACTCATTAGGAAGCTGATCTGCAATATTAGAACTTCTTCAAAGAAGATGAATCAAAGCATCCAGTAAAAAGAAAAAGGATATTGATTTAGTTATTTTAGACTCACTCACAAAAGCACCTACTCCAATACTTTGATTTAGTATAAAATCACAACTTTGAACAGCATCCACTCTACTAAATGCATCAAAAGCAACAAACTTTATATATGAAGTCTTGGATCAGGATTGAAATATTCCTACAAATCTCCCTGTTTTACATGATAAAAATGTAAAAGATAACATATGTCTACTGAGGAAGAATGGATTTAGAATAGCTTTCAGAAATATAGAAAGTGAAACTTTTGAGAAAAATATAGGATTAATTGATAGTAATCTGGCAAATAGTATAGCCACTATTATGCTCTCATATTATTCTAGAAACGGGACAAAAATTGCTGATCTTACAGAAATTGAATATCATGGAAACGATCAAGTAAAACATAAAATCAAAGAATTTATTGCAATAATGGCATTATGAATGATGCCAAATACTGAATGGGATTGAATATTGACGACTTTATGATGAATAATTCTTGTTAAAAAAGATGGGGATGTTCTTTGCTATTATTTATATAATTTAAGGGATTTCCAAGATTATCTATTTGATAATGTGAAATTTGATACCCCAAGTACAACTCGATATGGGATAGGAAAAATAATTAAAGAATGATGAAGGTCATTTATAAAACTAAATTTACAAATAAGATTTCTTCGCTAATTGCAACTTATTACAATTTAAATATAATTTTATCAAATATAACTTAGTTAAATTATGAAAGTCTTAAATAGAATCAATGATGCCCGTATCAAATCATTAAATGTTATGCTTGAGTTAAGCATAAAAGAATATTATGATCTATCGACATCAATATTAGATAATAACATCTTTCAAAGATGAAAAGTAAAATCCTCATCAGTGGTTTATAGTCTACTAAAATCTGACCTTAAAACTTGATGCATAATTCCACCAATTGTATTATCGCTATCTGCAAGAATCAACGAAAATATATCTGATGACGATTTGATCAAGTATATTAAAGAAAATAAGAATAAATTATCAATACTTGATTGATTACAAAGGACTTTTGTAATCAAGGATTTAGTAAATGAAACACAGGAAGATGATACAGGATTTCTATTTAATAATAAAGTTAGAATAGAAGTGTATGTTGGCATCGAAAAACTATGAATTCTATATAGAATGCTAACACTTAATACATGACAGACTCAAATGTCAGTAAGACATCAAATTGAAATAATATACTCTAATTATATTGAGGAAGGACTTGATGATATAGGAGTAAAATTAATAAGAGAAATTGACGATGAAACACCTAGGCTTCTATGAGAGTATAAATTTAGGGATGTCATAGAGTGATTTAGTGCATATCTAAGACGAAATTATTTAACCCTCGATCGAGAAGATCTTCTAGAAATCATTGAAAGTCTTGAAAAATTATCTAAGGAACAAGAGAATATTGATCTATTTAAAATGTTTCTTATAAGTTATCATTGATTTGTAAAGTTTATTTTTGATAATTCTAATAATTGGCAATTTGATGATAAATATTTAACGCTAAACTGACGACCTTTTTCGGTAAATGCATTAAACATGTTCAATAAATCACAAACTATGACTTGATTTGGTGCTGCCATAGGAAAACTAATCGATAATGCATCTATTTCTAACATTGATGATATTCAGAGAATGATAAATAAAATCGATCTTGGTAACATTGATAATAATCTATATGATTTATTAAAACAATTTGATTACATTCAAACTACTGCAAAGAAAATAGGTAATGATCAAAGAATGTTCTTTTACTATTTATTTAGAGCATTATTTAATGTTGATTCAGATGGTTACCTAAGCTTAGAAAAATCCATCCAGGAGGCGAAACTACAGTATTCTAGAAATGTTTAAAATATGTGAATTAAGATACGAAGATGAGATGGTGATAAACAACAATTTCATCTCAAAAATATAATATTTCAAGATGGGTATTTTTGTGTCTCCTCAGACAATGAAGAACTGAAAGTAATCTTTAATTATACCCCAAGATTACCTCGTGAAACCGTCTTTATTGATTGTGAAATTTACTTACTTATAAATCCATATCTAAAAGCAGAAAATGACGTATTTCAAGTGGAAATTAATGATAGACGTCTTTGATGGATTTTCCCCATCACTATTTTAGAATCAAATAGTCATAATGAAGCGGAAAATCATCACTTGCAACACTATCAATTTCAGGCATATAAAAAATTACTAGAAAAAGAAAAGGAACTTCCATTGGAAAACTCCCCTAACTCAAGTGGATTTAGAATTACTGATTTATATTCAGAAGATACAATAATCCTTATTTGGGAAAAAGAGAAAGAAAATACAATAGATGAATTTAATATAGAAGACTATTTATTAGCTTTATATAACTTTTGATACTATTCTCTTGATAAGTATCCAATAGGAATATCTATAGATAGAAACATAGATAGACCCCTGGGAAAAAAGATAAAACTAAAAAAATTTAACTTTAGTATTCATTCTGATAATTTTCTAAGAACTTTGTTTATTGAAAATTGAATTCATAATGAAAGCTATATAACTCGATTTATTCTATTATATCAAATAATAGAATATACAATAACTAATCATGTTAATGGAAAAATAAAAGAATCAATAAATACTTACTTAAGGTGAGATATGCCAAGAAATGATTTTATATTTGATTTACGTGAAATAAATAAAGAATCAAATGCTATTAACTCAATTTTTGAATGAATTACTAACCCAGAAGTTTTTATTGATGAGTGTTCAGCTTTTTTTCGATCTATAAACTATCTTCCAAAGAAAAGAGATAAAGCATGATTCGGAGATCAACTATATAGTCTGAGAAATATGATGGTCCATAATACTCGGCAATGCATGAGGAATACTGATTGAGCGAAAGAACTAGTTCATTTACTTGAAAAAATATTAGTGAATTTTCTGCTTGAGAAAGGAAATGTATTATTTGATTCTCTAGAAAATAATACAAAATCTAAGAAAATATGAATTATTTCTAGATTATTTAATGTATTGACTAATATAAAGAAAAAATTAATTTTTTAGAAAATCCCATTTATTCTGATCAAGCCAACCATTATAATTGGCGGTTATCTCTGAAATAAAAAGTCGATCATTCTTATCTACATATTTTGCAAGGTGCTCACTTATATCACTTGCACTTCCATTGAATTTTACAAACCATACGGATTCCAGGGCATGGATGTGTGGATATCTTTTGATCTCAATATATAGATTAGCATAATCATGTCATGGAACTTTTAAATCATAAGTGATGAGATAGTTTTTCATAGGTTTTACAAGTGATAATTATCTATAATAGAGGATTACGTCCTTTTCTTTAAATCTTCCAGAAAGTCCAAATCATAAATAGTTTATTTACAAATTTCGTTTTTCCAATAAAATTTTCCAGATTGATTTAATCCCTTATTTTTCGAGTTATAAACTCTATCATTTCTGAGTCTAATAAAAATTAAATTGTAAATTATGCCAAAAAGAAAAGATCCTATTCGAGAAAACTTTTACAAACAACTTGAGCATACCGAATCAGTATTATCTTGGCTTTTCTACATGGGTGCATTTTTATCGTTTGCACTTCTTTTTATGGATCAAAAGATCTATAGTCAAATCTATCAAATTACCACGATTACTTTCATTCTTGTTGTTATTGCCTTCTTTTTACTTGGCATAATATCGAGGTATTACTTATTCACACGCGCAGAGGATGCTAGGCGAGCGGACTTTTTATCGTATGTATCTGGTGTAAATATCACACATCAAAAAACAGTAGGTTATTACAATAATAAAGAAATCGAAGTGGATAGTAAGCTTATGATTACCGTTCTTGAGAACACCTTTTTTAGCAAATCCATACTACTTGCAATGCTTAAAATAGAGAGAATAAAGATGATTATTTATGTATTTGTTTTCATGATATTTATTCTAAATCGTACTACTCCGCTTGACTTAATAGCTACTGTAGCACAAGTAATTTTTAGTGAAGAAATTATTGTAAAATGGATTCGTATGGAGTGGTTACGTATGCGAGTAGAATCTATTTATGATAAAACATATTCACTTTTTCATTCAAAACCATCAAATGAGATAATGCAAGTGAGAGGACTAGAAGCATTTGGGAATTATGAATGTGGAAAAGCACTTGGTGGCATCTTATTATCTGCAAAAATCTTCGAGAAGATGAATCCTAAACTTACAACAGAATGGGAATGAATTAAAAAAAATCTTCCAATACATCGTTAATCAGATCTATATTTCATACTAATTCAAATAGACTTATGTCAGTCCTTAGTTATCTACAAAATAAAGCCAGCAGTGCTGTTCTTTCTGTCTCAGAAAAATCAAGCATTGATACCTCTATCTCTACACTTAAAACACGACTTGGTTATCACTTTTCTAATAGTGAAATCAAAGAACACTTTCGTTTTGGATCATCCACTCGGGATACAATACTTCCACGTTTTATGGATGACCAATCCGATATAGATTATATGATTGTTTTTTCTGATAATCAATACACACCCCAAACATATTTGAATCAACTTAAGAAATTTGCCACAGATCGTTATGGTAGTTCTGAAATTTTTCAGTCCAGTCCAACTATTGTTCTTGAATTAAATCATATCAAATTTGACCTTGTTCCTGCAATTCGTACATGGAGTGGTGGTTTGCAAATTCCGAGTAGGACATCTGCTTGGCAAGATACAAATCCAAATGATTTTAATAACAACTTAATTATAGCAAACACAAGTAATTCATTTTTAATAAAGCCAACGATACGGCTTATGAAATACTGGAATGTGAAAAGTGGTGGTGGATTTGATTCGTTTTTGCTTGAAAAATGGATTATAAATCAGAATTTTTTCAATTGTTCCAATCAAAAAGATTACCTTTTTTCTATAATTGATAAGCTGACCACCTCTACCAATTACTCTCAAAAACTTAACGATGAAATAAGTCGTGCGAAGAAAATAATTACCACAGTTAGAGAAGATGAGGCTAAATATCCAAACTTGGCTGAATCTGAAATAAAAAAATTATTTCGAGATTCATAATTTATATATCATTGTACTTATACTTTCCTTTGTAAATTCTTTACAATTGAAATAAGATATTCTTCTCTTATTTAAAGGATTTTCTCATTTTGCAATTTCAGATTTTTCATTTTTTTAGTATATCTTCCCTCCTGTCTCTCGTAACCACTCAACATATTTTGGACCGTATTCTTGTATAGACTCTTGTTGCATTTTCTGAGTCCTCTTTCTCGTTTCTCTCATGTCTCTTACCTTTGCTCGTTCTCGAATAGAACTCTCGGCATCTTGAAAGAAAAGAGCCATATTTGAGTAGCTTATCTTATGTTCTCTGAGGAGCTTAAAAACAAGCTCTTCCGTATCTTTCCATATCTCTCGTGTTTTAATAAGTTCATCAGTAAAGTCAGTTTTAGATTTTGAGTATTTATATCCTCCTTTCCATTTATCACTAAATCGTCTCATACTTTTTGCTGGAGCTCTTTTATATTGTGCACCCTCCTTTCTTGGTGTTCCTTTTGGATATTCGTCAAAACTAGAAGCATCAAAACCAAATCGTGACATGATTTCTTCAGGAATATTTGAGAGGTCACCTCTTGAATATCTGGCTTCTTGTTCATTTCATGCTTCATCAATTTCTTTATATTCAAGACAAGAAGCATTTCAGAATAAGTAAATCTTTAATCCTCCTACAGTAATCATGGAATATCCTGTTTCTCTATGAAGAAGAGTGTGTTGTTTCATTTCATTGTTGTAGGATTCGAGAAATGGGAGTTCTTCAATAGGTGGAAGAGTTTCTTTTATATTTTCTGGTTCGGGTACTACAGAAATATCCTCTAATTCTGGTGGTAACTCAGGAGGTTGTTTTCCGAGAACTGAAAATATTGAAGAGGGAGAATGCATATGAAATGAAGGTAAAAAGTATGCTCTTTTTCATTTTCTTTCAAAAAATCATTCATTTTTGAACCATTTTCAGAAAGAAAATATACAGTTTCCTGACTATAGAGCCACTACATATAGATATTGCATGTCGAGCGTAATAGCTTCTGTATATTAGTGTATTGGTCGTATTGTATTGTGTATTGGTTTCAAATAGATAGTGTAATATCTCGTATATATTGGTGTATTGGTTTCGGGTAGTATATGTATTGGATTACATAAGGCAATACTTGGCAAGAAAAATCCCTCTCGGGAATGAGAAGGATTTCTTATGTTTTATTACTAATTTTTCAAGGGAATAGTTACCCAATCTTTCATATTGTTTTCTATTATAGCATATTTCAAAGTATCGTCATCTGTATAATGTACATCAAAAACAGCATTATATACTTTCGGGGAAATTACTCAATCTATCATTATTTTCCACTTACTATTTTCATAAGGCATTCAATCTTCTATCTCTAAAGGAACTACAAAATGATTGTCTTTTGTTATAAACCAATTTCCCATCCATTTTCCATCAAGTCAGTAATGCATCATACTTCTATATCATGAGGCAAGTACTGTATCGTTTTTAAGGAAGTCGAAAGTAGTTTTATATTCTGTATATTCAGAATCTGTTCCGGTACCAGTTGTCCATTTAGGAGTTTCTTTTTCTCCTATGTAAATAATATCACCATTTGGAAGGCATCAGTTATTATGATCGAATCATTCAATCTTCTTATAATGTGGTCATTCTATATTATTTTTTACCATGAATTCTTCATTATTATTTGAAGCTTTGAATACATCATTTCAATTACATATATAATGATATTGTATTTTATCATATGACGCTATTTCTTTTCCATTAACTATAAGTGTATCTTTTTCATTAGTACCTCATGATGAGGCTATAGCAATATAAGAATAGTTTCAATCTTCTGAAATATCAAATTCTTTAATGCTATAATATGGTCCATATTCTATTCCATCAATCGTAACATACTCTTCTCTACGATATAATACTCAACGTTCTTTTGGTTGGTTATTGTTTGAACGGAAGATAAGTTTATTATTCATGTAATGCAGTTCAGTAATCTCATCATATTTCTTTGATTCCTTTTTTCCTGTTACAACAAATTGTTTTCCATTACGAGTACCAATTATGCTCGTATGTTTTCAATCACTAGAAGTCTTAATATCTCAAATGGTAACATAAGGATCTTCTTTTTGAGAGAAGTAAACACCCAAACCGACAAGAATAATAGCAAGAACTATGACGATCCATTTATATTTTTTCATAAAAAAATGGTTATAAAATAGGGATTTATAACCAAAATGACATAACTACTTAGGAGGTTTTAGCGAACAAAAAGCAAAAAGGGCGACTTATGTGCTATGTGTTCGCCAAAACCCATTACCTATCCGAGCATTAAAAACAAGGACGGTGCGACATAAGTCGCCCTTTCTATCTTTAATGCAAGAAAATAGGGATATTTTAAGAAATAGTAACGGATTTTGGCACGACCTATACTATCCTAATTTATAAATAATGCAAGAGTATTTTTTATAAAATCATTATTCCGTATTGATTTTTCAGTATTTGTTGATAATATATTACATATACTATATAAAATATAAGTTTAATCTTTATGGGAAGACCCAAGAAAAAAATACTCCTTCATGAAAGACTCAAAATAGCTCGACAAGAAAAGAATATGAGTATAGATGCCCTTACGAAGGAAGCGAATATTACTTATGTTACTTATGGAAAAATTGAAGCATGAATAACAGATAATCCAACTATCAAGAATCTTACTCGTATTGCTCGTACACTCGAAGTAAGCATAGATGAACTTGTGCAAGATATGGATTGGAACGATAAAGAAGAGTAAAGTCTTCCCTATAAATTTCATAATTCCCCTCTTTTCAATTATGCCGAAAAAACTCAAAGAACGAATATTTCGATACTTCTTTCTCCAAGGTACAGAGAAAGAAAATGAGGAACTCAAAAGAGAGCTCACAGAAGTACTTAAAGAGATTGTACTCAAAAAAGGATTTGTGATCTTTGAGATACTCTTATTTCTTCTCATCGTATCAATTATTTTGAATGTTGTACAATATTTCTTAAACCGATAATCTCATGGAAAAGAAAATCAACATATGATGTTACATACGTATATCATCTTTAGAGCAAAAAAAGAATGGGCATGGCAAAGATTTACAATTAGACAAGATCAAGAAATTTATCGAATATAATTCTGATAAGTGATATGTATACAATGAAGAATTTGTCTATAAAGATCTTGGTATATCTGGAAGCAAAGATGAGAATGAGAGACCATGATTGAAACAAATGAAAGAGGATATAAAGAATGGAAAAATACAGGCAGTTGTCGTATATCGATTAGATCGATTGGCACGTAATACAAAAGTACTCCTATCTCTCATCGAGGAGTTCAATAAACATGGGATTGTTTTCATGTCAGTAAATGAAAATATCGAGACAACAACAGCGAATGGACTCTTCTTTATTACTATGCTCGGTGCCATTGCTACTCTTGAGAGAACAAATAATAGTGAGAAAATGACAGCTTGAAAAATGGAAGCTGTCAAAAAGTGAATATTTGCAATCTGAGGAAATCCTCCTTATGGTTATCGGAAAAATCATGAAACAAAGAGACTTGAGATTGATCCAGAACAAAAAGAAGTAGTACTAGAGATATTTGATCTCTATGTAAATCAAAATAAATCCATATCCGAGATATGAAAAATCCTCTATTCTCGGGGTATTGGAACGAGTTATGAAACCAAGCTCAAGAAAGAAAGAATTACCCCATGAAGAAAGTGAAAATGGTCTCCTGCTCAGATATCTCGTATTCTATGAAGTGAAGCTTATATAGGTCAATTATGGGTAAATAAAACCATTACAGAAGAATATACAGCTATATCTCCCGAAATTGGAAAAGAAATCAAGAAAAAGAGACAAGTAGAAAGACCGAAGGAAGAATGGCTTCTTATGGAAGTGGAGCCAATCATCGAAAATAAACTTTTCCTAAAAGCTCAAGAAAAGCTCATTACGAATAAGTACAGATTCAACAACAATAATAAGCCGATTATTCGTCATCTTTTCGCATGACTCACAAAGTGCTGAGTGTGCTGAGCTAATTATAAGGCATATAGGGAAAGAGACAAATCATGAGAGCATAAGGTATATTATAGGTGTGGTCATGGTCACTCACTCAAATATGGGGATGAGCGGTGTCGAAATTCTCAAGTCCGAGAAACTGAGCTTATCGAGGGTACTTTCGGGCATATCGATAGATTCATCAAGAATCCAAAGAATATCATAGAGGAATATCTAAAAGAAAATATCGATAAAAATGAAGCTGAAAAATATAAGAAAGAGCAAGAGAAAAACTCTCTACAAATTCGAGAAATATATAGTATTGTCGATGAACTTTTTGATAGTCTCATCAGCGAAAGAAATCCAACATTCAAAGAGATAATTCAAAAAAAAATCGATACTCACAGAGAGAGGATCGAAGTATTAGAAAAACGAAATATGGAATTATCAGAGCTTATAAAAAGCCAACTAGATAAAATAGAAAACTCAAAAGAAGTACTTAGATTTTCTGAAAAAATGAAAGGAAAAGATATCTATTCATTTACACGAGAAGAGCAAATAAATCTCCTAAATCTTCTCATCAAAAAAATTGTAATCAATACTGACAATATAGATGTTTATTATATTTTTGAGGACGATGAGTGATGATGAGGTGATAATCAGGAAGATACCCCAAATGGAGACCCTACGAACAAAGAAAAAGGTTTAACTCCTCATAATGAGAAATTAAACCTTACTGCTGTTTCTGAAATGGTGGCGAGGAGTGGAATTGAACCACCGACACAAGGCTTTTCAGGCCTCTGCTCTACCACTGAGCTACCCCGCCGTGGTGAGTGAGTGCGATTATATGGAGAAATTTGAAAAAGCAAGTTTTACTCGTCATTTTCTCCTATTTTTATACTTTTTCTCTTCAAGGAGATGGTATGAACAGATTGTCCAATGGTTCTCTCGTGCTTATTTTTCGATGAGAGGATATTTGCTACTGACTGGCAAGGAGAATTACTAAGAGTAATTTCCCAGCTTCACATCGATTCTACAGGAATACTGACTTCTTCAAGCTTTATATCGACAGGAAATCGGATATGCATAGCACCATAGACCGCGCATACCATTCCATTTTCAATCATCCGAAAATATGAAGAATTTGATTTTTTGAGATTAGGAAAGAGAGCATGCAAATGTCAGATAAGCAACTGAAGTATATCTTTATATTCTTGTTCTAGTCTTATTATCCGTTCTTGCGAAGATAACTCTCAAGATTTTATTCATCCATCAACTACCTTTAATGATGCATTCATAATAAAGAAGTTATATTAATATTTCTTTCCGAAGCGGTTCTTCATAGCTCCACATAGCTTCATAGTCTTCGTCCGTCTCGTGATCAAAACCGATTATATGGAGGATCGAATGAATGACAAGAGTTTCGAATTCCTTTTCTGCAGTGTGTCCGTACTCCTCTGCCTGTGTGAGAATCCGAGACTCCGAGAGGATAATCTCTCCCGCGATATCATCATCCGCTACATCGGTGAAATCTTCGAAATAGTGAAATGAGAGCACATCCGTCGTCTTGTCGATACCACGATGATCACGGTTCAGTGCCTGTATTTCTGTATCCGAGAGAAATGCAATATCCAGGATTCCCTTCTGAGGAATATCGACCATCTCGTCGATACGTTCAAAAATCATCTGAATCCGAGATGTATCGAGTGTGAATTTTTCGGGATGATTCAGAATCTGGTAAGAAAACATGACGGTAATTGTTATTTGTTCATTGTTATTTGTTCATTGTTATTTGTTCATTGTTATTTGTTCATTGTTATTTGTCACGATTCGTACTTCTTCTTCGAGCTCGACACCGTATTTCTCACGGATAGTATCCTTCACGAGGTCACGAAGTCATATGACATCCTGCCAGGTTCATTTCTGATCGTTGATGAAGAAGTTCCCATGCTGTTCACTCACTTTCACCCCACCGACTCGTGTCCCCTTCAGTCCTGATTCGTCGATCATTTTCCCTGCTGACATTCCTGGAGGATTCTTAAAAAAACTTCCACACGAGAATCCTGGTGGTTGCTTCACTTTGCGAATCGCCTGAATATCTGCAGGTGTGAATTGTCCATAATCCTTGTTCTCGAACGGAGAGACATCGAGGAGCATCGACACGACGAAAAACCGCTCATCTCACTTCAGGATACTGCCACGATATCGGTATTCCATATCATCATGCGTGTAGGTGTGGATGATACTGCTCTCGAGCTCGAGCACTTCCGCCTCGACGAATATATCGGCTGTCTCGATACCAAAGCATCCAGCATTGCCGACACAAGCACCACCGATTGTCCCAGGCAGTCCAGTCCAAGGCACAAGGACAGAGATTCCATAGTGCTGGTAGAGTGCAAGTGCGAAAACCGTACTCATCTCACCACTATGTACGCGGACATAAGTTCGCCCATGTTGATCGAACGGTTCACTGTATCCTGCATAGCGATTGCGGACGATGATGCCGTCATATTCATCGAATGCGAAAAGGCAATTCGAACCACCACCCACTATCATTATCGGAATCCCCTGTTCGCGTGCAAATGTATAAACCATCGGCAATAACATCACATGATCCCGTTCTGTGATATCGAAAAAATATCGAGATTTTGCAGGAGTCTTGAATGCAGAAATGAATCAAACATCGCGGTCATGTTCGAGAAAATGTGGTACAGTCATGCTCTGATAGTATGGAAAAGGCTGAGAAAGTAAAGATTTCCGAGTGAATTTTCGTATTTTCAGAATAAGTATTGACTATTATAAAAATATCCTATAATCAAATCTTCTTAAAAAAGAATATGGAAGATTTTCAACTCGCGGATGCCATGAGAATTCGATATTCTCAAGAGAAACAAGAAATCTATAATATGCTTTCTTCGCTCTTCTATAGAATCATCGAAAATGATTCTCAAGGAAGAGAACATGGAAGAGGAATATGTATAAGTATTTGCACGTACTTGGATAACCCATCAGAGTGAGGCATCCATCAAATCGAGCGCATGGGAATCAATCAAAAAACGAGTAAAGAAATTCGCGATATATCTCGATTTATTCAAATGACATGAGAATCACAAGAAGATATCAGAGATTTCATAGATGAGATCCTCAAATATCTGAGCAACAAACTCCTCAACCAAGTTCTAGGAAAAAGGTCTACTATAGAAAAGAAAGTCTATACTCTTCTCGCCGCATAATTACTTCGAACTTTTCTCTACAGGATTATACCCGCCCTTCGACCACGGATTACACCGAAGGATTCTCCCAGTTCACTTGATGAGTCAGATGATGACTCATTTTTTTTCGAGAGATTCTATCATATAGTCGCTACAGGATGGAATATGCTTGCAATATGGCGGTCGGTTCAGTGACTTTGCCCAGACAGAATGATCGGGCGAGAGGTATTTCTGATATTGACGGACGATGAAGATGAGAGTTTTTTTGATCATAAAGAGAGATTACCAATCCACTCGCTCGACTCATTCATCGAGGAATTTCCGTGTATCTGAGAGATTTTCTGGAGTAGTATTGAGCGGATAGAGGTATTTTTGTTTTTCGGATTCCGTCTTAGCGAGTGAATCAAGCGCTGACTGGAGAGAACTCGTACCTGAACCACTTCCTGAAGGAAAAGCTATATTTCCTGTATTCGAGACCGTTCCAGAGGCATTCTCAGAATTCGAAGAAGATTGACCATCGAGCAATGCGATCTTCTCGAGGAGCATATCATTCGGACGAATATCACGAGCGAGGATGTAGAGCTTCTTCACATCATCCTTCGAACCACTGGAGAGATAGAGAACATCACCATAGAGCTCATAGACTCGTTCTCTCGCGGTGATTTCTGGATTCGATTGTACGAGTCTTTCGAGAATAACACGAGCTTCATCATATCGCTTCTCTTTCGCGAATGCGAGTGCTGTATTGTATCGTGACTCGGGCATATCCTGAGAGATCCCTGAGAGGAGAGAGAAATTCTCGACAAGTATTCTCCATGAGAAAACCATGAACAATATCAACCAAAGCCCAAGAAAAATCATACTTTCGAGAAGTATTTTTTTCCACTTTTTTTCGGTGATGTTAGTTCTTTCTCAGTGAGACATACGGAGGGAAGATCAGAGCCAAGAGGATAAAAAGCGAACCGATGATGCGGAGTATGAAGAGGAGTGATTCTGGTTTTTGTATTTCTATTTTTGGTGTAATAGCCTCAAGCACTTCAGGAATTTGTCGTGTATTTTCTATCGTAGAAACTGTGGCACTATATATCTTGGCGAGTTTCTCGATATTCGATTGCTCGTATGCAACATTCACTTCCTTGCCCTGATATATCTTGTATCGTCGCTGTCCGAGCGCGTCATAGCCGAGAGAGATGGGTCAGCCAGATTCCGTCCCGATTCCGACGATCTGCAGTCGGACTCCCTCAGGAAGCGGTGGAAAATCAGAAATTCCCGTATCGCCACCATCAGAGAGAAGAATCACGTTCAGGGGAGTTTTGCGCGTGCTATAGAGTGATGCGAGCAATCCGAAAACACTCTTCATATCACTTCCACCATTGTCCATGACTGGAGCGATATTGGCAACATTGGTATCGAGAATGTTCTTGTCAGAGGTCAGTGGTACAAGCACTCATGGACTCCGCGCATAGATGAGCACTCCATGATTCCCCGAGAGCTCATGGACTCCACTCATCACGAGCGAACGCGCTACTTCGAGGCGGCTATGATTCAGATTCTGTACACTATCCGCGATATCTTCGACTGCCATACTCATCGAGTTATCGACGATCCATATGGTATCATTTCCTGTGTTTGATTCTTTTTGCCCTAGACTGAATCCAAGGAGAAAAAGTCCAATCACCAAAAGAAAAAGAGAAATGAGAAATCGACGATGAGAAAAAGTGGAAATATGCATGAAGAATTATGGGAGAAACTATTTCATCATCGTATTCTGAAGTCCTGGCTGACGATACCAAGTGAGCCCACCTGTGAATGTCTGACAGTCAGCAATCGGAGTAGTATAGCGAATTGTTTTCGAAGCACTCGCACCCACTGGAGTCTCCATAAGCCAGGTGAATACAGTGCTATCATCTTTCTCTACCGTCTCGATACCAATCGTAGAACCAGTCAATACGGAACCCTTCGGAGTATAGAGTCGCATATAGGTTCGATTCGCTCCGTTTCCTTGGACGAAGAGCATTTTCTCACGGATTTTCTGATCTTTGATACCGAGAAAGTCGAGATATTTCTCGAGCGTTGTACTATCGGATTTCTCGTACGAATGCGTGTGGGTGAATGTCATCTTGTTCTGATATTGGCAACTGCCGACAGGGAAAGTATCAGACTCATAGAGTCGCTTCATGAAGCGATCACTCTTGTTCCCAGATACCGAAGTCAGCACTGGATACGCCCAGTTCCGCGGACAATCGTTTGCTCCTGTATTATTCATTATTCATTGTTCATTGTTCATTGTTCATTGTTCATTGTTATTTGCTCATCCGCACTGCCATGGAAGTTCTTTTCGGAAAGTCGAGAGAAAATCATCTACCTGAACATCGCGCGAAGCAAAAAGGATTTCTCCATTTCTGAGTTCTTCTTCGAGCAGTGTGAGAACCGTATCATAGGCTCGTTTCTCATTAATTTTTGCAGCCAGCGCAGAAATAAATCGGAACAGTGTATCTTTCGGTGTATTCACTTCCCCGTGACGTGCCTCGACGAGTGTCGACATCAGTGGAGAAAAATTCTCACTCGTGAATGGCTCGGTCACGCCAGAAAGTGTAACTGGTCACACTTCCTTCAAAATATCTTCGACGATTCCTTGGTGAATCGCGATTCCTGTCGTGAGCGTCGCATCGCCCGAACGTTCGATGAAGGCATTCGCTTTTTCGAGAGTGTCACGAAAATCAGGATAATAGTTCACATCACGCAGTCCATAGTTATCCGTGAGGAGCGCGACACCAGGAGGTGGCACTTCCTTGTACGGATAGAGATTCCAATCATAATAATACACATCATCCGTGCGATAGTCGAGGACATTTCCCTTGTAGAGAGTGAAGGTGATGACACTTCCAGGGAATCCACCATTGGCGCGAATCTCATCACGATTCTGATTGAAGATGATATATCGTTGCGGTTCATCATGTCCGAGCATTTGGAGGATATTTTTCTCGTGAGACTCATAGAATCCGAGTATTCATCCGAGTTGTTCGAAAGTTTTTCCGATATGAATCAGTTCGTCTTTTCGGCTATCAGAAATATTTCTCGCGCGATCGAAAGCCATGCTCGCATCATGCAGCGCTGTTGTCAGAATACGAATCGCATCTTGATTCTGTGTGAGCCAATCGGTCGGCGTATCGATACCCAGTGGCGCGAAAAGTGTGATATCTCGTGCCTTGGCTCGAAAACTCGGCAAAGAAGAATTGTCGATGGAATCATGAATAATCGAACCAGAAAACGTCTCGCCACTTCCTGTCGGAATCGTATTCACCACTGCATCCATACCACGAGTCAGCGCCAGTCCGCCATCGATCGCGATCGACGCGAGTCGGAATTGATCCTGCGGAATCCATCGGAACGGCATGAAGAGGATATTCGCACGTTCAAAATCTCCACGTGATGCATGAATCGATTGCAATAGCGTTATTTTGTCAGAAATATTCCTGAGTGCCACGAGTTCATGGAGCCCATCCTCGACGAGGAATTTCGTATAGAGAAGCGTGGGAATCGAGAGTGACACGAGGATAAATAAAGTTGCGAAGATCGATTTCCGTTTTCGCTTCAGGAGTGTGCGCGTATTCTTCCATTCGCGGCGCAAGTGGAGTGAAGCAGGGAGTTTTCTGCGATAGATGTCTCCGTATTTTTGCTCAGAAAGGATCGGAATCTCGCGCCGAATATCGAGCGAACCGAATGGAATCTCGAGTGGAGGAACGAGATCGATGGTATGGAATCGTGGGCGAATCTGGAGAATCTTGGTCGTGAGAAGGGACGGTTGCCAGAACTCAGATGTCGAGAGATCGAGTGTTGATATCGTGCGAAATCGCTTAATAGAGAGCTTGTGTGAGAGTGAGAAATCATGCGTCACACCACGTCATTTCGCGAGTGTATCGAGAATCGGCTTCGTCGAACGAATCGCATGCACGCTCGAAATCGGGAACATACTCGCAATATCGAGCATACTTCCCTTGCCTGCCTGGAGATCGAACGAGATGATATCGCTATGGTGATGAGACATACTGGCACGAAGTATAGCGAAAAAAGTTTATGAGTAAAGAATATCCTCACATTCCCCATATCCTAAGACATAAAACTGCATTTGACATTCTATATATACATATTAATATGTTCATACAAACTCATAAAATTACCCATATGTATCAATCCATCAATCTTTGAATCTCATGAAGCCGATATCATCATGATATCTTAGCAAAGCTACCAGTAATAGAACAGCCCAATAGACCGTCAATGAGATGAGATATGGGGAATATCCAAGAAGTTATTGATCGATGTGAGGCAGTCCATGCTTGGTGTCTCGCGAACCCAGGAAAAGATTTGAAATTCTAAAATCCATGGACTCCATGGATTTTTTTGTTATACTTGAAGTAGTTTATATTTTTATTACTTTTCTTATATGTGACCTTTTGATATGTGACCTTTTGAAGCTCTAGGTCGAGCGGTTGCTTGATATCCATTTCCTCGTCAACAACATCAATGTCCTAGAATATCGACTTGAAATGGAGCTCCTGTTCCTGAAGTTGTTCAGACATTGTTAGAAGATACTATTCATCCGGCAAACGCACTTTCTAGTCGGCAACTCCACAAAGTAGCTGAAGATATCCTCAGACTTCATTGAATCAACTAAATCTATGACTAATCATCAAAATCTCATCACCTGTCCGAATTGCGGTCAGCAGTTTTTCAAAATCCATGGACGCCATGGATTTTTTTATTATACTTCATCCAACTCATAAAACTATGAAAAATGAATTAGAAAGATTCAGAGAGTATAGAGATGCTTATCTATCTGAATTACCGGAAAACATCCTACAACCATGAGATCCGAATTATCATCTCTACAAATGTCGAACAAGCGTATTTTGATGAATTTCTCTCAGAATTTCTCAGTTAATCAATAAAGGTATTATTCCTGATGATGATCGGCTACAATCTTTTTTTGATTTTATAAACTTCAGACATCAACAAACTGAAAGATGAGATACCCCCAGAACAACTCCAAAGGAGATAGAAATAATAAATAATGCTATATGAATTGTTATTAAACTTCTCGAATTAACCCCTAGAAACTAATATGTCCTCCCAAAATCTCATCACCTGTCCGAATTGCGGTCACCAGTTTTCTCTCTCCGATGTCCAGAAACACGAGATGGAAGAGATGCGAGAGAAAATAGTGTCCAATATTACACTATCAACTCAAACATCCCCCATACCAACAAGTCTTTCTTATCGAAGTTAACAGAAAAAGGTGAAGTATAAAATACAAAACTACATCCATACACCCATGCTATACTAATTTATCTTTAGACTTATACGAGATAAACCTAATTATAGTATTGAGAATGACAGCATCAAATATGATAAGAAAATTGGTAAGATCAAATCCTAGAAATAGAGTCATAAAAGAATAAGATTTAATTTATACTAAAATGCCGAATAAAAGAGACAATATAATTATCAAGAATGCTGGAAACAATAAGATATATGCTGTATATATCTTAATCTGATATACATTCTTATTGTATTGGACTTCCTTCATTTTCTTATTAAGAATAAATATATTTATCGGAAAGATAATAACTGAGTATATTAAATATAAAAGATATATCTCAATTCATTTTAATCATGAGTCATATGCATAATATAAAGGGATACCTGTGATTCAATAAAAGATTCACAACAATAATATCAAAATAATCACATGTGTGCTAGAAAATTTTAAAGCGGTTTTTAATATAAAAAACAAGTTCTTTGAATAAGTCATAAAAAGAATTAAAATATTATAGGATATTCTTGATTTAAAACTTTTATCAATACTTCAATTGTTGAAGTAATTTCATTAATTGCCAATTCAATGCCCTTATCATAATAAGGTCTGTCATCTATTTCATTTATATTTGCCTTAATTAAATTGAAATCATTTTTAAAAACTTCAACTGAAAATCAGGCAGAGTATATTAAAGTACTTGGCATATATGAATACGTATAACCATATCATATAAGCATATTACCCAATTGATCAAGCTTATATTCTTGTCATTCAAAATATACAACACAATTTGCAGAATAGCTTTCTCATGCACAATTTTCTTTAGTAATTGGTTCAAATGCTATATCCCTATAATCACTTCTCATCTTTGGATTATATGAGTCATCTAAAAATCCTGATTTAGATACTTTTTGGAAGAAATTATCTCTCCTAATATCCATCATATCTTTCTTTAATAGAGTTGTAGCATCATGGGCTTGGACAAACTTCTTTTCCTTCCCAAATGGGTCAACATACATCACTGGAGAGTTCGCTACATAGGTGTAGAGGTTGATGTTATCTCTCATACCGATAGGATCCTTCTGAAGGAATCTGTCTGATGATGAGTCGTAAAGTTCTGGCTCTGAATGGAGCAAAATAGATTTACCAATCAACTATTTCTTGAAATGAAAAAATACAAATATTAATGAGCAAGCATTTAATATAAATTGTAATAAATAGCAGGAAAAATATATCCATCCCGTATAATTGGAAAAATAATACGGATTATAAAGAAGCATGTAAATATTGACTACAATAGCCACGAATCAGAAAGTAAAAATCAAATTTAATTTTCTTTCGTTAATAGCATAGAATAGATTAGATACTAAATAAATGACAAAGAAACAAGAAATAATGAAGAGTAATCTAAATTGTCGTTCATCTTCATAGATATAACGATAATATTCATTTGAGAATGAGTGTATCAAGTATAAAAAATAGCCTAGAAATGAGTAAATAGATGAGACTGGCAGTAATCAGTTTATTATCTTATTTATGAGTTTGGTGGTATTATTCATAATTATTAATTAGTAAGGATATATAACTAGCCGAATCTGTTGCATATTCTTGAACTCTCTTACCGTATTGAATTGCATGTGAACTACATTCACCTCCAGGAACTGCACATTGATATCATCCATTCCATACATTTCATATAGACTCTGGTGTGATTTCAATATTATTATCACTCAAAACTCATCGAATTGTATTAATTCTATCATTCATAATCTCAATATGTTTTTCTGGATTCAGTAAATCTTCTTTATTTAGATCCGAAAAACCAAAGTGTTCGCGGTCACTTTTTGTTGGATGAATACTGATTTGAGAGAGTCCATAGGTATTTCCTCATAACAAATCTTCAATAACTGGTGGCATTAAGTGAGATTGTTCTTCATAAATAATACTATAAATAATTAGGGCATTCTCCTTATGTTTCAGTATATAATCCATTGATAACGTCATGTTTGCGCTAACATTTCCGCGACTCAAGAAACTTCAAACAGTAAAGAGAAATGGTTTTTCTGTTAATCCACTTGGGTCAGTATGCATAATGGGACTATTCTTCACATATCTATATAGATTCACATCATCCTCCATCCCAATAGGATCTCTGCTCACGAATCTACCTAGTCCAGCATCATAGTAACGTGCACGGAGATAGTAGAGAGAGATTTCTTTGTCGTATTCTCTACCTGTGTAGAGTCTCGTATTTCCTATTGGAGAATCGTTTGCTCATGCTACAGGCTTATAGAGTCAGTTAAGGTTCTTGCGATACGGTTTACCGAAGACAGTATAGCTATATTCATCTATAGTAACTCATGTACTTGAGGTTATGCGAACTACGCTTCAGAGGTGGTCTTTCTCGTAGTAATAATCTCCTGTAGTGGTGAGTACATCTTGTTTATTCTGTCGAGTGTACTTATTGAATCGTACAGATACTATATCATCGGTTCATCTTGCACCATAGGTATATTCTCTACTTTCTTTCTTGATCTTCGCTCCTGTAGTGGCATTGATGTTACTCTGAGTTTCCTCTATGACATCATTTCCTGAGTAGATATATTCTGTGAGTTGATTTACTACTCTTTTGCTCGTTCTGCGACCGAGAGCATCATAACTGAAGCTAATCAATACTTCCTTCTGGTTGACTTCATTATACCTACTGACATTTATGAGCCTATTTTGTGCATCATACACATATTCGAATTGTCTCTTGTTGTTGATAGTATTTCCGATGAGGTTGCCGTTTTTGTCATAGAGGAGACGTCACTGGAGAGCTCAGGTGTCTACTGGAATATCTGTCGCTCAGGTATCTGTGAGAGTTCAGGTGTCAGTAGTAGTTCCAGAATCTACGAGGAGAACTTCACTGGCAATGAGGATAGTGCCCGTATCTGTAGCTCCATCTGTCGCTCAGGTGAGAGTAAGCGTGATTCCAGAACTTGTGGATCCTGTATCTGTAGAGTCTGTAGTTGAGAATTCTCCTGTACTTGTGAGTGTTGCTAGTGTCGATCCTGTATCGACCACTTTCTCAGGCTCAAGTGACATACCAGAATCACTCGTACTTCCAGAGAGAGATATTCCTGTTTCGGAGAGATTCACGATATCCAGATATGTCTTTCCTGTACCTGTATCCACGCTTCCCGTACTGGTGACTCCTGTACTGGTGATTCCTGTATCGGTTGTTCCCGTGTTGATTGTTGTTCATGTATTCGTGGTATCAGTATTTGTCATTATTCCTGTATTCGTGGTATTTCCAGTACTGATGAGAACTGTTCCACTCTGAGCAAGGATATCTGTGTATTGATTTAGTGAGTTGGTCGTATAGTTCCAGATCTTGTTTCTCTGGACTTCTGTGGTGGTTCCTGTTTTCTTGTTGGTCTTGGTGATGATACGGATATTCTGCTCATTCTGTCTATTTCCCATGAGATCATATTCGTAGGCATTTCCCTGGATACCTGTACCGAATCTCGTATTTCGATACATCGCCTCGATGAGTTGGTTGTATGAGTCGTAGGTGTAGGATTCTATCCCCTTACTCGTGATATTGGAGTTGGCATCGTAGGTGAGAGTGTTGGATTGTGCTGGAGACTGGAGAGAATCCAGACGATTGCCAGAATCATATCCATAGTTGGTCGTGACACCATTGCCGAGTGTTTCACTCATGAGATTGAGGGAGTCGTAGGTATAGCTCGCTATGGTAGTAGTTCCCTCTCGTACGCTTGTGAGACGATTCTGATTGTCGTAGATATATGTGAGATTTCTGCCATTTGGAGTATGTATTCCGAACTTGTTCCCCACCGCATCATACGTGTAGGTACTTGTCTTGCCGCCACTCGTTTCACTCATGAGATTGCCGAGAGTATCATAGGTATAGCTCGTCTGATTGTTGTCAGAATTGTTGGTCGCTGTGAGGTGACCGAGCGCATCATAGACATAAGTCTCATAGGTCACTCCTCCTACTCCTGGAGCAAGAGCATAGTCCTTTCTCGTGATACGATCGAGGTTGTCGTAGGTGTAGGTCGTGATAGTACCATTCGGATCCGTCTTCGTATGGATATTTCCTCTTGTGTCGTAGGTATAGCTCGTCTTGTTGCCATCAGGAAGAAACTCTTGTGTGAGCTCGTTATTGGTATTGTAAGTGTAGGTTGTAGTATTGTTGTTTGCGTCCGTGAGACTCGTGAGATTGCCCATCGTGTCATAGGACTTCGAGATAGTCTTCCCTGCTCGTGTCTCTGTTTTCACCTTTCCACGATAATCATAGGTATAGTATGTTGGTATACCACTTGGGTCAGTGACAGTGATTATTTGTCCGAGCTTGTTGTAGACATATCTCGTAGTATTACCATTAGCATCGAGTGTCGCTACTTTTCTATTATCTTTATCATATGTTGCCCGAGTCGTGATGATTTTATCCCCGTTTTTTATCTGTGTTTCTACGAGGTTGCCGTTGGCATCATAGAAATTCTCAGATATGAGCCCATTCGCAAGAGTCGTGAGCTTCAGTCGACCGAGTGCATCATAGGTAGAAGTGGTAGTATGACCATTGGCATCAGTTTCTGTGAGGAGATTGTCCCCTGCATCATAGGTGTAGAGTGTATCTCGTGAGATATCTTCTGAGAGACTCGTCTTCGTGACACGTCCGAGAATATCATAGGTATATACGGTTTTTGTGAGAAGAAGCCCAGTATTATTTTTCTGATTCGTCTCGATGATATTACCTCACTGATCATAGATGATGCTCGTGCTCGTACCATTCGCATCCAGAGAAGTGATGAGACGATCATATCCATCATAGGTGAAAGTAGATGTTTGTCCGTCTCGATTCTCTGTGATGATATTCCCATTCGCATCATAGGTATAGAGAGTTGTATGCGTTGTACTTCCGATGACTTCCTTCTTGGTGAGGCGATCCAGGGCATCATAGGTTCTCTGTTCTACTTGGCCATTCGGATAGGTCGTCGTGAGGAGATTCTCATTCGCATCATAGGCATACGTGAGCGTGGCTCTCTGGTTCACATCGATATCTGCTGTGAGAGTAGTTGGCTTGTCGAGGAGATTGTAGATGGTATCTGCGACTACTTGTACCCCACTTTCAATAGTTGTAGTAGACTTCGTCTTGTTGTTATTCGCATCGTAGACGAGCTCACTCATAATCCCTTCTGGAGTGAGGGTTTTCGTGAGACGATCATAGGCATCATGGGTGAGAGTCGTGGTATTCCCGCGACCATCTGTCACTGTGAGTGGATTGCCATATATGTCATAGGTATAGCTCGTGGTGGTAACATCTGGAGTTCCATATCCACTCGCCTTACTCATGAGACGACCATCTGCATACGTCATCTTGGTAACAATTCCTCTCGCATCGGTAGACTCAGTGAGATGACCGAGAGCATCATAGACAAAATGAGAACCACGGAGTCTTGCTCCATTCATATCTTTCTCCACAATATCTATGATATTTCCATTCGCATCTGAGATGAATTCTGTGATTTTCCCACGTGGATCAACTACGCTGGAAAGTGTATTCTTTGCTCCATTGTATGTGAGTGTCGTCACAATATCAGTAGCATCATCATCTGCGTGAGACATATCTGCTTTCTTGCGAATCATACTCTTGTTGCCAAGTGCATCATAGGTATATTTTGTACCATTGCCATTCGGAAGAATCTCTTCGATGAGTTGTCCGAGTTCGTTGTAGGTATAGCGAGTAGTCACCGTATTTCCAGATCCCAGATCAGTCGTCCGAGAGAGAACATTTCCCATACGGTCATAGGTATACTCTGTCACTTTTCCATTGCGATTGGTAGCCCGATTTTTCACCACATAGGTTCCGATAACTTGTCCCATTCCAACGGTTGTCAGAGTATCATCTTCATGGATATCTGCAAGGGTGTAGACATAGCTTCCTACATCGTTCCCATATTTCTGTGAGATGACTCGATCATTCGCATCATAGGTATTCTCTACATAGATCTGATTCTTGGAATCAATGAGTTTGCGGATATTGTGATCAAGATTATTGTCTCCCGTATTGGTGTAATACGTGAAGCTAATAGTCTTCGTATCGTTGCCATTCTTGAGTGTAATAGCTTTCAGATCATGAAGTCCGCCATCAGTTTCTCCACTGCCATAGTAGGAGAGAGTGACACTTTTCCCTCCTGATTCTGCAACGCTCGTAAGGTGATCAGTAGTATCATAAGTATAGGTAATAGTGCGACCGAGAGTATCAGTGACAGTCGTAAGAGCTCCAGAACTGTTGTAGGCAAAATCAAGAGATTGGTTGTACTTGTTGGTAAGAGTAGCAATCTTGTTGTTAACACCAAAGGTATACTGCGTTCCATCATTGAAGAACATGGTGTAGGTTCCACTGGCTGACTTCACGAGATCAACATTGAGTCCACCCATGTGAGCAAATCCAGAACCAGAAACAACGAAAGTATATTTCCCGAATTTTCCATCGTAGTAGGTCACACTTCCTCCTGTATTTTCTACGAGTTTCTTGTTGTAGTTGTGATCCCAATTCTGTCCTACTGGTCAGTCGTAGACTGAGCGAGAGCGATACTGAAGAGTAAAATCGTAGTCGAGACTATTGCCACCGAGATGAAGGAGAGTGTTGTTGTAGGTGAAATCTCCTGTCGAAAGATTCACCGGATCGAGGGCATCTTGGGACTGGGTGGTAATGGAGGTGTTATTGGAAGTGTTAGAAAAAATATGAGGAAGCCTTTCATCTGAGTATACATTGAGTTTTAGTACATCTTGTAGAGTTGGCACTGTAAATAGTGGTGTCGAATTTGGTTGAGATGGAATATATGTTCATCCCTCTATGCAACCCATATTAATACATCTCTGAGGATAAGCAGTTCAATTGTCTGGAGTGACTTGCCAATAGTATTGTCCATTGATTTTATCCGTGATATAGTATAAGAGTCTTGTCGTACTAATACCAGTTGAGGTTCATGGGGTGAAGATGAGATTATAATTCGATGCACCCGGATAGGAAGACCAGGAAATATAGGTTGGAGCTGTCCAGGTTCAGAGATTCTCAATATTTCCCCCTACCACCATTGATCCAACATCAGAAATATTTCCTTCATTCACCACATCTCAAGAAACAGTAAGTGTCTTTCTATTCGAGATTGCTATGGTGGATCAAGAAAAGAGGTGAAATATATTCGTGTGAAGAGTGGTATCGAAACAACTTTCATTGAGATAAGTATATGACCCCTCCGTGAGGTTAACATTTTTTGCATTAATCGTAGACTGACAGAGATATTTCTCCGAATCTGGATTGTCTCCATCTTTTCCATCGAAAATAAAATAGTCAAGGGAACCGGTAATAGTCATCGCATAGATATATCCACGAGTCTTAAGAAAAGAATTTATTCCTCCTAAAACGGTTGCCTGACCATAGTAAAACCCAACTCCTGTAGTAATGCCATGATTGTCTTCTAGGGAAATATTTCGGTTTCCATTATTAAAGGATATCTGGCCAGTAACATTGAGATCTCAGATAACAGAAATATCTGAATTGAGTGAAAGGTTTCCAGTGAGAGTAGTATCGTGGAAATCGAGAGTTCTAGAACCGGTACCAAAGAGGTAAAGATTTGGTATAGAGAAAATGGCACGATTCTCAATATTTCCCCCTACCACCATTGATCCAACATCAGAAATATTTCCTTCATTCACCACATCTCAAGAAACAGTAAGTGTCTTTCTATTCGAGATTGCTATGGTGGATCAAGAAAAGAGGTGAAATATATTCGTGTGAAGAGTGGTATCGAAACAACTTTCATTGAGATAAGTATATGACCCCTCCGTGAGGTTAACATTTTTTGCATTAATCGTAGACTGACAGAGATATTTCTCCGAATCTGGATTGTCTCCATCTTTTCCATCGAAAATAAAATAGTCAAGGGAACCGGTAATAGTCATCGCATAGATATATCCACGAGTCTTAAGAAAAGAATTTATTCCTCCTAAAACGGTTGCCTGACCATAGTAAAACCCAACTCCTGTAGTAATGCCATGATTGTCTTCTAGGGAAATATTTCGGTTTCCATTATTAAAGGATATCTGGCCAGTAACATTGAGATCTCAGATAACAGAAATATCTGAATTGAGTGAAAGGTTTCCAGTGAGAGTAGTATCGTGGAAATCGAGAGTTCTAGAACCGGTACCATAAGTAGTGATGTTTCCTATAGTAAAAGAGCCTTGATTAATAATACCTCACCCAAGATTAATCTGTGAAATTCAAGAAATGGTTCCAAGATTTTCAATATCACCAGTAATGGTAATATCGTTTGCTTCAGATAAGCTACCAATTGAATCAACTAAAAGACCTTGAACGGTAATATTTCCATTGATAGAAATATCTCAAGTAATGAGAACAATATCATCAACAGTTGGAACTCGTCCTTCTAACCAAGCGCCTGGATCATTCCAATTGCCAGAATCTGAAATAGAATGAATTGTTGGAGCAAGTGAGAAGGCGTTAACTTCATAAAAAGAAGTTAGTAAGACTTCAACGAACGTAGTGACAATAAAAAAAGAATACATCATGAAAAATATACTCTTTTTTTTATTCCATCACTCCTTAGCTTTCTCGAGCATATAAAAAAGATAAATACTAAATGAATCCATTGTGCCCAGCAAAAGAATTTGTATTAACAATAGAAAGTATAATGATGCTCCGTATAAATCAAGCAGAAAAATACTTGTTCTGTTACAATTAATGTGCACATATTCCATAAAAAAAGAAGGTATCCAATCTGATTTTCTCTATTTCATAACAAAGTACTCTAAATAGAAAGAACTCTATTTACTTCATTTACATCATGAAAAAAGAACTTGTTCGAAGAAAAACTGTGACCAAGAAGATGTAGAAATATTTAGAATAGATGAACTAATTGAAACTGCCTGCCTTTTATTTATTACAAGTTTTCAAAATCCATGGACGCCATGGATTTTTTTGTTATACTTCATGGAAATAATTCCTGATATGATTATCGATACAAAAACAGAAGCCTTCCAAGACGCGCCAGAAATCGTATGATGTATACTCTATACATTAGACAATTCATTTCTCCTCCTGAAGCGCCACTCAGATAAACCCGAATGATCCACATGGTGAGATCCAGGTGGGAAGGTCGAATCATGAGAAACTCTCGAAGCAGCAATCATCCGTGAGACGCAAGAAGAAACAGGAATTCTCCTTTCGAAAGACAGTATCGAATATGTGAAAACATTCTATATCATCCGTGAGCGGGATAATAAACACCTCATCTATCATCTCTTCTGTGCAGAATATCATGGAGAACCTATCATTCTGAGTGATGAGCATACTGAATATGGATGGTTCAATCATGAAACTGCTCTCACTCTTCCACTCATACATGATGAAGAGCCCTGCATAGAAGCCTTCCTCCAATATAGAAATAATCTCTAACTTTCCCCTATGTCCAACACGAATCTCATCACTTGTCCGAATTGCGGTCACCAGTTTTCTCTCTCAGACGTCCAGAAACATGAGATGGAAGAGATGCGTGAGAAAATGAAAACAGAAGTAGAAGCTGACATGAAAAAACGCGCATTTGCTTGGGCACAAGAGGAAGTGAAGAAGGCGGAAGCAAAAGCCCGAGAAGATGCACAAAAACAAGCAGTCGAACTCGAAGATTTGCGAAAAAAGCGTGATGAAGCAGAGAAAAAAGAAATGGAATTTCTCAAGCAATCTCAAGAATTCGAAAATATGAAGCGCAATCAAGCGCTCGAACTCGAGAAGGCAAAAATGGAAGAACGCAAGAAAGTCGAAGAAGAAGCTCGAAAACAAGCAGAAGAGCGTGCCAAGTTCGAGAATGAGAAGATGAAGCTCGAATCTGACAAGCGTATCGCTGAACTCACGAAACAACTCGAGATGACACAACGCGCCGTCGAAGATGCGAACCGCAAGGCGAATCAATGAAGCATGCAGATTCAAGGAGAAATCCAGGAAGATGCGCTGAAGGAATTATTGCAACAGAGCTTCCCTATCGACATTATTTCTGACGTGGAGAAAGGCATCAAGTGAGCGGATATCATCCAAGAAGTCCGCAATGATTTCGGTCAGTCCGTTGGTGTCATCGCTTGGGAATCGAAGAATACGAAAGCATGGTCTGATGGTTGGGTAGAAAAACTCAAAGAAGATCGTCTCCGTGTCGGCGCTGGAGTCTCTGTCATCGTCTCATCCGTTCTTCCAGAATGAGTGAACCGATTCGGACTCTACCGCGATATCTGGGTCACAGACTACGAGTCTGTCCTCCCACTCACGATTGCCCTCCGCGCACATATCATCGAGATGACGAAGGTACGCAATAGTCTCAAGGGGAAAGACGAGAAGATGGAAGTCCTCTATAACTACCTCATCTCTCCAGAATTCAAGGCAAAGATCGAGAATATCGTCGAGGCATTTTCGACGATGAAGGATGATCTCGACCGTGAGAAGCGCGCTATGGAGAAAATGTGGAGTGCTCGTGAGAAACAACTCTCTCGTGTCATCGATAATACTGCTCGACTCTATGGTGACATGCAATGACTTATCGGGTCGCAACTTGGGACGGTCGAGTATTTGGAATTGGGGGGTGGGGAGGAATAATTTCTGTTATTGCGAGGCACGAAGCAATCTTATCTACATTGTCCGATTTGCTAAAGTTATGGAAAATAAAAATCTGAAAATATGCTAGATTTCCTAAATCAGAAACTTTGAACTTCTTTTAAAGAAGATGACCTAATGGCACTTAAAGATTTTGTTTTGTTATGGAACGTATTTGAAGATACTTTGTTTAATAAAAGTTTCAGTGTTACAAAAGCATCTGAATTTATTTGAAGCAATTCTCTGGATATTGAATTATTTGAAAAACACCTATCCTATTTCAGGGATCGATATGTTTTAAATTGAGTTTTTACAGATAAATATCAGCTATTTTTCCGAACTAGCGACCGAGAAGATATTGTAAAGAAAGTTTTATTGTGAGAAACTTCAAATTCTGATGAATTAATACTCGGAATGCTATTAATTATTTTCAGATATAGAAATAATTTGTTTCATTGACTTAAAGAGTTTTGAAAATTCGATAAACAAAAAGAGAATTTCGAAATAGCAAATGATTTCTTAAAAACCATAATTGATTATATTCTCTAAAAATAGACTATTCTTTTTCAATTCAAGTAATATAAGAAAATCACTCCCAATTAAAATGCGGGATATTATAAAATACCTGCTTTTCATCTGGGGAAAGTTTTTTCCACATTTTTACAAAAGCAATCTGAAAACGTCATGACCAACAATCATTATAATTAAAGTCAATATGATATACTCCTGTATTAAATCTTGTTAACTCATGAATAGTTTTTTCTACCTTCCTAAACTCATCTTCGGAAACCTGTTTATTAAAAATTCTAAATTCTTTTCCTTGAAAAGCAACTCCTTTAGTAAATTCCTTTCCCTGAGGTGTATACCCATCTATGAAGTAACAAAATATATTATTTCTCGTAAATTTTAAACCTCTGCAATAAAAACAATCTTCGCAAAAAATACATGCATCACAATAGTGACAATTACGAACATTTGAAACATTATTACAATAAAAGCTATCTCTAGAATAATTGATTTGATGACAATATTGGCAACCAGATGAAGTACCTGATCAGACACAATAGTGGCACCATTGTAAACTTTTACAACCAATACAATTTGTACATGATGCATCACAATTTAAACACTCCTTCATATTATTCTTTGGAAAAAAATAATCAAACATACCTATTATTTTATAAAGAAGTAAACGAATTCTATTTACAAGAAAATTTTAAGAATCTAAGAATCTTCTAACACATAGAATATATAAATACATTATTATGTAAAGGTAAATAATTTTACATATATCACTATCTGCATAAAATGGGGTTCTCCCGAAAGTATTGGTTTCAGTTATAGTCTTTGTATGATTTCTATATAAGATTTATTTCTCATTTAATGATATCTATGAAGTTATGATTAAACTAATTAATATTGACGTATGGAGTGTTGGCTTCGCCCCCGCTGGTTGCAGGTTAGCAAAAAGCACAAAATCTTCAATAACTATAGCGGACTGATATACAAGGAGGGGTAGCAAGTGTGGTTCAATTCCACGAGCCAGCACCATTAGAAAGCCAGAAGACCAGAAATGGTCTTTTTTTCTTTTTTGACTTCATAAACACTTTCTATATACTTGACCTGTCAAGCATTTAAAAAGTAAATTACATTTACTCACTTCGTGAACGGCAATGCTTGCCGTTTTTTAAACGCTCGGAAGACTTCGCTCACTCGGAAAATAAGCAAGCTTCTTTTCCTCGTTCTGCTCGTCTATCAACTATTAATTAAGTATATTTTTATGTCTCCTATTTCCCCGACTCTTTCATTTTTCATTTCCCTCTCTCGTATCGAGACAGTTCTCTCACGGAGACTCGATGCTCGGCTCGGTGGACTCGGATGGTCAGATTTTCTGATTCTCCATGCACTCTCGGTTGCACCAGATGGACGACTCCGTCGCGTAGATCTCGCGGATACAATCGGACTCACAGCAAGCGGGATTACCCGACTTCTCCTCCCGATGGAGAAGGTCGGACTCGTGAGACGTGAAGCACACGAGGGTGATGCACGTGTGAGCTATGTCGCTATTGCTCCAGGAGGTCAGGCGAAGCTCACAGAAGCCATCATTCGTGCCGAGGAGTTCTGTTCGGATATCATCCATTTAGCAGAATCTGTCGAGATCGAGCGTGCGAACAATATCATCCAGAAGATGAGTAAGAGGATTGGATAGTTCTCTGGAAAAACATTTGCAATATTATACATATGTATATACTGTATACATATGTATTTCATATATGAACAACGAGAATAATAATATCATCATCTATCAGAGAAAGAATGGAGAAATCCAGATACAGATGGATCAGAAATCCGATACCGTCTGGGCTCGACAAGAACAGATTGCCGAGTTATTTGATATCGATAGAACGGTCGTAAATAAACATATTCGCAATGTTTTAAATACTGATGAGCTAGATCCAGACTGAGTATGTGTAAAATTTGCACATACTGCGGAAGATGGAAAAACCTACCAAGTTATGTTCTATAATTTGGATATGATTCTTGCGGTTGGTTACCGTACTAATTCCAAAAATGCTATCAAATTCCGTCAGTGGACAACCGCCAGACTCAAGGAATATCTCGTCCAAGGGTATTCTATCAACCAATCTCGTCTTGATAAATTGAAGAAAAGTCCACTAAATCTCCTCATTGCCCAGAGTGATCCGAAGGAGAAAGAGATGATGATAAAGCTGGTGGTGAACCTGATAAATCAGGGATAAAAAAACCATAAAAACTTGTAAAGTAGCTATTATAGATACAATGGACATATATTAAAATCTTCATATGCAAACTATCACTTCGGTCGAAGCCCAGAATAACTTCGAGCGACTCATGAATACCATTCCTCGCGAGCCTGTCATCATCACAAAACATGGGAAAAATTTCGCCATGGTAATCCAATATGAAGAACCTGTCGAGTTCGGAGAAATAGCTATTTCCGAACTCTCTTCTGAGACTCAGGAATCCCTCACAAAAGCGAGAAAACTCTCAAAAAGTGCATTCATAAACTACTAATATGGTAAAAATCCGTCAGGTATTTATCGCGCCCGAAGCACTCGAATATCTCGTGAAACGACAACTCGAAAAACAATACCAGAAAGCGAAAATATTCATCATTGCGTGACATTTCTCGAATGTAGATCTGAAAATCCGCGAACCAAAAGAAGATAGAATTTGGTATTTCCGTATCAATAAGCAATATCGAGCACTCTGTGAACTCGATGGAGAAATTCTCTATGTGTTAGCAATAGATAGTCATCAATAGTCATTTCTCGCTTAAATTGGATCCAAAGAGAAAGAGATGATGATAAAACCGTAGTGAATCTTAATTAACAAGGAGTAGTGATCTTTACAATTTCCGTATTTCATAATAAATCATATAAATTAGTTGACTTTCTATTGTAAATTAATATAACTCGTAAATCAGACTCTCCAATTGCTGTACAAAAACATTCTCAATAGAGAGGTATCCGAAAATTCAATAAGCACAAGAGAATATACGATATACATTCCCTGAAAGCATTTCTTATCTATGAAATTATGGAAATTGCAAATATATGAGACCTATGAGTACAGAAAGATGCTCTCAAAACCCATGATCTCGTCCAACAAAATCAGTGAACGATAGAGGAAGAGGGTTATGCAAGTACAGGAATCGGCTGCAATGTGAAATCGGTTGCAGCAATGCATTATGTATTCACCCGAGCACCGTGATGCGAAACTTGCCCCCATGAATACCATGCCCTCGAACACCTCACACACTTACTTATGCTGTGATATGATGTCTGCAAGACAGATGAGTCATTTTTCGGTGCTGGTGATATATTCTTCCTCATGTATATACGATGAAGAACACATAGTCCTCAGCTCATACATGATATGGAGATGGCCTATGATGAACAGGCAAGGACAGAAAAAGATGAATCACGGAAAATACTCCTAGTCACCCTGAAGATGAAGGTCCGTGAATATGTGCCACTCCTACGGGAATTCTATGGGCAGATACGTACATTGAATGATAGATACAAAAATTCATAATCCTCTTCTTACTAAGAGGATTTTTCTTCCATTTTCTCCATATTTCCATATACTCTGTCCATACTCAATTTCGATTTATGCCAATCAAACCGCCACATCTCCAAGACGAAGAAGAACTCGCAGAAGAGCAGACACTCAATAGAAGCTTCTCTTCTATCTGAGCACAATGACCGAGCAAATATGGAAAATGAGGATCCAAACTCTACAAAGCAAAATGACGCGCTCGCGGAAGAAGACAATAAAAACTCGTATTTCACTTGAAAATTCCCTTTCCTTTTCTATAATTCCCATATCCTAAATATTCCTATATGTCACAAGATAATCTCGATGAAGAGCTTCCTGAAAATGAGGAAGAAAAAACAGAAGAAACCAGCAAAATTCCACCAGTAGCACAGAAAGTGTCTCGATTCGGGCCAGCTGGATTCCAGGGTGGAAGCCGATTCGGAAAATGAGCAACAAACTTCAATCCCCCGAACAAGCAACGTCCAGGTCGCGCCGCAGGACGAGGAAGATAATATTTACATCATCATTTCACCATGAAAAAATACACACCCATTTTTATCACGATATTTCTTGGGTTTTTTGTTGTATGAGGATATTTCCTCTTCTCTCCAAGATCACATGAAGAAGCAAAGATAATCCCATCCGTATCAGCAGATTCCTCGCTCGATCATCTCAGCAATCTTTTCGATGAACACATTGCGAACTTCGTGACACAGAAAATACCAGCACCAAACTATACGTATGAAGAACAACTTGCTCATGAGAAAGCCGTCCAAGAATCCATAGAAAATCTGGGGACGGAATATCAAAAAGTAGAAAAATCATTCACTGGATTCTCAGGAAGCATCGAGTTCTATGATGCACCGAGAACGATGAATCCGCTCGGATTCTTCAGACATATTTGATCCGATACGTATGCAGATACATACACAGAAAGCACTGGAAGTTACCGAGAATTAGGAACTATTCATCTGACAGATCATAGTAGTGGTACACTCTTTTCATTGTGAACTTCTGCTTTTTATGGACTCGAAAATAGTACTTTTTATTTCATTGCCTATAATGGCGAATATTATTTTCTCCCGAGTATTCCTTATACTCCAGGAACGAATCGTCTCGATACTCCCACAAAAATCGGAAAAATTCTCCGACTCAAAAGCCAACTCCAGAAACCGGTTCATCTATTTGAAGAAGCAAAATTCCTCCCAATTATCGGAAAATCCTATGAGATTCCGACAACCATCAAGTGGAAAAAAGACAGAAAAAACTACACCCTCACTTTCATTGGTCGCCAGAATATCCCATTCTCTTCAGAAAATCTCCAGAAACTCGATGATCTCTCGAAACAGGTAGGAAAACCACTCTATATCGAAAAAAGTGGAGTGAAAACTTGGGGTGATACAGAATATCAGAACATACAAAATCTTTTCTCGACCGCAAGTGGGAGCGAGGTTTTCGAGAAACTCGACGATGCGACGAAACAGAAATACTGGACCGAACAATCTCAGCATGGACTCTTTGCTTCCGATGCCATCTTCATGGAACTTCCTGATCATACCGTAGCACTCTATACACTCTCTATTCCTTTTGCAGGACAGAAAAATCCAGAGGAATCCATCACTATAAATCTCCGGAAAAATGATGGAAAAAGGATGATTTTGAAAGATTATGGTTACCAAGATTCTCCGAGTTGTGGCACTAAAGATGGAACGTATTTCAACATTCCTGACGGGAAATTCCGTTTCGAGGAAATGTATATTCTCGACAAAAAAAGACGCAATAATCCAGAAGTCTGGAAGGACAAAGTTCCTCTCGATATTCCTGCGTCAGAAACGATTTTCACCTATCAGGAATCCGATCTGACAAAAATCGGAATTGCTGGCGGTCGCGAAGAAATATTCTCCTTCAAAAACCAAAATCATCCATTCCTGCGCGCGATGTACGACTATGGCTATATGGAGCAGCTCGATTGGCAATGATGCTTCGATAATGAAAATGGAGCCAATTGTAGAAAACCTCTCACATTCAAAGCATACACAAAAACACTTCCAGTATTTTTCTGGCGCGATCCATTCGGAAGATTCGTCATGTTCATCTCATATTCTACCATCATGCCGAGCGCTTGTGCCGCGAAGCCCGTCATCTATCTCTATCCTGAGAAAACCGAAAATATCTCTGTCTCGCTCGACTGGAAGAAAAAACTTCTCACGAGTATTCCAGAATATGGAAATGGCTGGAATGTGATAGCAGAACCCGATGGAACTCTTTTTGTCATTCCGAAGGAATCCCTTTCAAAATCATCGTATAGAGAAAGTCAGTCATTATCCTCAAAGGTGCCAGAAAAAGAGATTTCTCCGCTTCACGACGAAATGACAAAAAATGAGTCATCGTACCCTTACCTTTTCTGGGAAGATGTTATCAGTTATCCGAAGCCAACGATCGGCTTTGTCGTGAAACAAGAAAATATCGCTTCCTTTCTCGATGAGAAACTCTCCTTTCTCGGGCTCAATGAGAAAGAAATCTCGGACTTCACAGAGTATTGGATTCCGAATATGAAGGACAAACCATATTATCGTATCAGCTTCCTTGGGAATAGAGAAATGCAAAGATCAGCCCCCATCACTATCACGCCAACACCAGAGAGTATCCAACGCATATTCATGGATTTCGAAGGACTCGATGCTCTGATAAGCATTCCTGAACAAGTTCTCACACCATTCGTTCGGACAGGATTCTCTGCGATCGAGTGGGGCGGGAAGAAACAGAAATAATACAACAGACTAGAGTTCTAGGAAAGTCCGCAAAAAATCCGCCATTCGGCGGATTTTTAACTAGTGCGACAATTCTGTACGACCTGGACATTGTTTCCATGATCATATTCTTGGCTTTTTTGGTCTTTTTCTTTTATTGAGTGTAGCATTTACTGCTTCTTTATTGTGAACCATGAGAGTATTCGATTCCATAGCAGACGCTTCAGCAACAGTCAGCAACCGAAGGTCTAGCTCTCAACCTCAATCATTCTCCTTGTTCCATTTCACCCCATCCTGAACCAGAACTCCCATACCTCGTACCAAGTGTTTTGTGTACATATACATGAAAGTTAGATGATAAGTACTTGCATACTAACCCAATGTATACAACTTGTCAAGAAAGTATTAAAAATCCAGATAGGTTTTCTCTTGCTATTGCGGAAAAAGTGTGTAGCATTTTCTCGAAATAATCTTGCTATGCTTCCTATCCAATCCTCACTTCGCGCTATTGCTAGTTCTGAGAATGCACAAGTCTCAGCTCGATTTTTTAAGTCGTGACCATGAGAATACGGGGAATGAGATATTTTTCTCGGAATTCCTGTTCCTAATACAAGGAAAATCGTGAACCAATATCTCGGAGAAATGGATCTCGAAAAAGTAGAAATACTCCTCCAATCTCCATACCATGAAGAGCGACTTGCAGGCGTACTCACACTCGTTGCTTGGGCAAAAAAAGAAAAATATCCGATAAAACAACTCGCAGAATTCTATATGAATCACCGAGAAAATATCAATAACTGGGATCTCGTCGATACTTCTGCCGAGCATATCGTCGGGCCATATATCGAAAAATCTCTCACTCATGAAGAATGAGTGAAGCTCATCGATGATTGTATCGCAAGTTCTCATCTCTGGACGAATCGTATCATCATCCTCGCGAGCTTCTACCAGATCAAGAAATGAAATGAGAAACTCACATTCTCTATTGTGCCAAGATTTCTCTCACATCCGCACGACCTCATGCACAAGGCCTGCGGATGGATGCTCCGCGAGGTTGGGAAACGTGTGAGCGAAAACAAGCTCTGTGAGTTTCTCGATGAATATGCAACTCGTATGCCACGCACAATGCTCAGATATGCGATAGAGAGACTGGATACAGAGAAGAAGACGAAGTATATGAAACGATAAAAAAACCCCGGAGTTTTTACGCTCCGGTTTTCAATTTACTGCACCGCTTTCTCCATCATCAATGGTGTTGGAACTCCAACAGGAGTATCAGTTATCGGAACGAATTTCGCGAAGTCAGCGACGAGTGGAATAGTGACTGTATCCTGAAGGTAAGAGCCTTCTGGCTTGTCGAGCATTGGGAAGACATATGCTGGAACATAGTATTCATCGTATTTTCCATCTTTCCATTCTCCATAGACATGGATATATTCGATAGTTGGATCACCGAGATTGACGGTCACTGTTTTTTGATTTTCTCCTGCTTTTGACTCATATCGCCCACCGAATGGTATCATCTTTTCTATGAGAGTCGTGTCTGTCAGATTCGAATAGAGAGAACTCGTGAGATTCTGTTTCTCGAGACCACTCATACTCACGACTTTCTTGGTACGGATATCGATACTGAGCGAGATTCCCTTGTATCCACCGTATTCTTCATAGAGCTTCTTGCCATCGAGAAGAATCGGATATGTGAGCGTATATTGATCTGGGATATATCCATCCTGATTCTCAGCCATTACACGAGCATACATGATTCTCCATGAGTTATCGATTTTCGGCGTACCATAGAGTGCGCGATCGATACCATATTTCGCGAGGAATTCATCACCGATACGTGTGAACTCGTCATCAGATGGAACATCTTTTTCGGTCAATTTCACTGGCTGTTCACATCCGTTCGCATCACATTTCGGTTGTGGCCATTTCTCCCAATTCTGGTAGATACTGATATTCCCGACAGAGAAATCCATATTCACAATGTAACCGAAGTCACGATTCTCAGAAAATGAAAGATTCGTGACACTCGAATTCTCGAAGGCACGGAGATTGATCCCATCGAGTGCAAGTCCCGCGAGAAATGATGAAGTCTCACTCGAAGTGAATGGAACCATATTTTTCCGATAAACGACGAGACTTCCAGAAACAGTCGGAAGTGCTCCAGTGTAGCTATACTGATAGTATGGAAAATCTTGTACCGGCATGATTGCATCAGTTGCCATCATTTTGGATGATGACACTCAACCCATTCCAGCCATTCGAGCAGAAATCGCTTCAGGATTGGGAGGCTGTGTAGCAGTAGGCGAAAGTACAATCGTATTTCCGAATCCGTTTTCTCCTGTTTTTGTGATAGTCGGAGCGAAGGAGAGCTTCTGTGGAGAAGTGGTCACAGTGAGAACCGTTCCATCAGATGGCTTACTCGGTATCGTCTGGAATGTGAGCCCACCGAGCAAAACATATCCAGCAAAAGTCGCGAAAACCGTTGTGGAAAGTCCAGCAAAAATCCATCACCAATTCCATCATGTAGTGGGTTGGTGGGATTGTTGGTTAGTGGGTTGGAGTTCGAGTAAGAGTTTCGCACGAAGTTCGTTTTTGAACTCTTCATTGATCACGATATTCGGACGATTTTTCTGCATATTTTCGATAATGTGCACAATCTGATCCTCTTTTTCACGGAGAGAAGGTTCGAGGAGATAGAGTTCTTCGAGAAGGGTTTGGATATTTGGTTGCATAGAATAAAAGTTAAAAGTCTGATACCATTTTTGTCATTCTCGCTTGCGAGAATCTCTTTCTCATTGTTTCTGTCATTGCGACAAGGGAAGCAATCCAGTCACTCAAAGGAATTTTTTATGTGTTTTCATGGATCGCTTCATGCCTCGCGATGACAAAAAGGGATTCTCCTACGGAGAATGACAAAAGAATGGGCAATAAAACTGAGAAGATAAAAAGGTATGAGACATTGGCACTGATTTTCGCGAGACTCCGCGAGACGATCTGCTTGCAATTCGCGACACTCTCACCCGTGATAGCCGCTATCTCTTCGTATGAGAGCTCATCCCAGACGCGCATCGAGAGAATAAGTTGATCGCGTTCCGAGAGTGTGTTCATAAAGTTCAGCACTTCTTCAAGTTTGGATTGATTATCGATATCGGCAGCATGATTTTTCTCATAACCTGGCTCATGCATCATATCTTCGAGAGAATCTGTCGGTTTTTCTCGGCGAACCGTATCGATGAGTGTTGTATACGCGATTCGGAGAATCCATGAGAAAAATTCTCACTCGGACGTCGCACGAAGTGTAGAAATATTTCTCAGCACTTTCATATAGATATCCGAGATGATATCCTCTGTGAGAACCGTATCGAGCGTACGATGATAGACGAATCGATAGACGGTATCGTACGAAGCATCATAAATATCCGAGAATGCAGATTGATTCCCTGCACGGAATTGGGCGAGAGACTGGAGGATCATAGGAGAAAATTACCGGTAAAAGAAGACTTCCTAAAAACTAAGACTATTGTATGGGAAATCCGTGACAAAAAAATAGGAAATCACTTCCTATTTTTATTTCTTGTTTTATGGCATGAGTTCCTCTGGCTCCCAAGAGAATATCATATCTATCTCTTCACCCAGAGCGAGAGAGATCATCTTCGCGAGACGAAGGGAGGGGTTGTACTTGCCTTTCTCGAGGAGTGCTATCGTCACCCGTGTGACACCAACCGCTTGTGCGAGTTCCTCTTGTGTGAGATTTTTTCGAGCACGGAGTTCTTTGATTTTGGTTTGCATAATTATTCACGTTCGAGGATATAATTCGTCACTGACTTCACCACCGCACCGCCGAGAAGTGCTGCCATCACGAACCAATTCACTTCTGCGATATTCTGAGTCATAGTAGCATGGATGACATCATAGAGAACTCCGAGCGTGAGTACGAGTACCATGAACCATGCAGCATTACGCTCGGAAATTGCTTCCACCTGTACCTCCCTCTCATCTTTCTTCACAGAAAACATGAGCGGCAGAACATCGATAAGAAGCAGTACTACCCAAACAATCGTCACAACTGATCTCGTACGATCATCATTCGGAAGGATTGATTGAGTTCATACGAGGATCCCTACAGCACATGCTATATAGACCCAGCCTTGCCATGTCTTCGGACTCACCCCCCATCCGGTATATTTCCGGCGCCCGAACCATTCTTTCCGTGCAATCATAATAGATAAATTTATGAATAAACATAGGAATTGTATGAAATATTTAACATAATGCAATATATTTTTTACAATTTGTGGAAAATCATTTGCGAGAAATAGAAAAACTCATACGATTTTCAGAATTTATAGAATACATGTTCCACTATACTCTCATCCGCTCCAAGCGCCGAACTCTCTCAATTCAGATAAGCAAACATGGTGAACTCATTGCTCGTGCACCCATGAGAATGCCTGTGAGTTTCATCGAGAATTTTATCGAACGAAAAAAAGATTGGATAAAAGAACTCCAAGAAAAGATTCAAAATGCTCCATCGAAAATCCAAAAAGAGGAACATTCAGAAATAGAAATTATTGCGATGAAAAAGAAACTTCTCGAATATATCGTGCCAAAAGTGGAAGAAATCTGGAAGTCACACAATCTCCCAAAATATGCCAGTATCAAGATCACAAAATCCGAACATCGTTGGTGAAGCTGTAGTGGAAAGAATGGGCTTTGTTTTAGTTATCGACTAGCGGGGTATCTAGACTCTCCCCCTGAAAAGGGGGAGTTGGAGGGGGTTATACAAAATAAGAATTCTTCTCATGTAACCCTCCCTAACCCTCCCTTCTCAGGGAGGGAATTCATTGATGCTATCATCACTCATGAACTTGCGCATTTGCGCGAAAAAAATCACCAGAAACCTTTTTGGAATCTGGTGTATACTATGATGCCGGAATATGAGAAAATTATGAAAGCTGTTAAGATTTAAAATCCAATTCCATTACTGTTGCGAAAAGATTTTTAGGAGTAAGAGTAATTCCCAATTCCTGCTGTACCCTTCATTGAAGAGTATTTACAAGGGCCTGTTTGGTTCACTCAGATAAAACCACTTTAGAATCAGGATGTTCGCACATAATGCTATAAGATTATTAGATTAATTCGCACTCATTTGGATAATATCCATCATTTTTTGTATTTTCGGATTCAGGGAATTCCCACCATCAATAACAAGTACTCATCCATTCGCAAGAGTCACTTGACGAGCACCAGCAATAGCCTCAGAAGAGAGTTTTTTATAATAATACACACGTACATCTGCCGTATCAAAAGAATCAACACCAGTACTGGTGATACTAATTGCGAGAGTATGTGCCGCTCCATCTCGAGCTCCATACCCCTGATAATATGCATATTTCGGAAGTGCGATCTCATAACCAACTGAAGTATTCGTATAAAACTGATACGAACCACTATCAAAAAGTGGTTTTTGGGTCGATCCCGTATCAACCGAAACAACGGGGAGAATCTGAGAAGTTTTTTCTATAGTTCATGAAACCGACCCTGTCTGTGAATCAGAATCTGACCCCGAAGACATATTCTCTGATGGAATGCTCTGGAGCTCGCATTCTCCATCATGCGCGATAGTGACCTTTGCTCCGCGAGCCATACAAGCATTCCCATATGTTTTCGAGTCCGTTCCGCACACTGGAGCATATTCCATCGTACAAATACTCGGACTATCTTCTGAGCCAGAATCAGAAGGTTCTGGACGAACAATATCGATTTTCTCCTCATTTTTTGGTGTGAAGAAACTCGATGGAAACTGGAAAAAATATTCCAAAGAAAGAAATGCAAGAATCGTGACAAGAATGGTCGCGAGAATCGTTGTATACGAAGATTCTGTATCTTCTTTCTGAACAGGAAGCACCTTCTTTTTCATAAGAAATAAGATAATGGATAATATGTTGTATTCTCGTCGAAAGGAGAAAAAATGCAAATTTCTTTTGGCAAAAGAAAATAAAAAAATATAATCGAGCACCCTATTCACAACTGAATGATAAAACTCGAGAGTCACATCCTGAAAGAACTCGTAATACCCAAGAATATCGCTGAACGATCGATGAATATCGCAGTCCTCAAGAAAAATAATTTATTTTCCAGAATCGAACCGACAGAAGATGAGAATATTCTCTTCCAGAAAAATGATGCAATGCCACGATATCTCGAGCAATTTCTCATCGTGGATTTCGATCGGAAACGATCAATGATTACAGAGATTCTTTTTGATATTCACAAATATCATCCCGAGATTTTTCCTATTCGTCTCTATCTCGATGTTGCGAGAGATGTTTTTTCAGTTATTACCAAATACCGTTGGTCATGAGAAGACGCAGGAATCGTGGTGCGGCTCATCGCAGTACGAATGCGAGTATATCGAAAGATTGATGAAGATTTTTTGCTTTCGACATTTCAGAAACACGATGCGACACTTTTTTTCTCGACCGACGAAATACTCCATATTATCCGAACTTGTCAGAATGATTATGATATTCCTATTCATAGAAAGTGTGCCATCCATCACACGATGAGTAGTGGAGTAGAAGATGTTCGTTATCTCCAGAAGGTGTTCCGCAAAAATTTCAACTACTTTTCTCAGCTTTTTTGAGAGCAATTATTGCAGGGTTTTCTCGATGAAGATGTGAACAGTATAGTGCACTATGAAGAGATGACATACGCATATATCCATATATTCCAGAAAATTCTCCTCAATAAAATCGATACACTCAATATCACTTCCGATAAAAAAATCGCTTATAAAACGAGTGTAAACCAAGAACCAAACCTTCGTGTTATTCTTTTTTGGTCCGATCTTCTTCTCAAGCGACAATAATTTTTACCAATCTATTTCTTTTTTTCCAGTATCTTTCAGGAATGCATTGGTTTTCGAAAATGGCTTCGAACCAAAAAATCCGTTGTGAGCCGAAAATGGTGATGGATGTGGCGAAGTGATGATATGATGTTTTTTCGCATCGACAAGAGATTTCTTCGAGATGGCGAAATTCCCCCAGAGAATGAATACGAGTCATTCTCTTTTTTCTGATAGGAGACGAATCACAGAATCTGTGAATTGTTCCCAACCTTTCCCGCCATGTGATGCTGGACTCGCCTCGCGAACCGTGAGAACCGCATTCAGAAGCAGAACTCCCTGTTCTGCCCAATCTGTGAGATCAGTATTGGTGCGATTTTTTCCCAAATCGTCTTGAAGTTCCTTGAATATATTTCTGAGACTCGGCTGGGGCTTGCTGCCAGACGGGACAGAAAAAGAAAGTCCCATCGCAGCCCCTGCAGTGTGATATGGATCCTGCCCGAGAATCACGACCTTCACATCATCAAACGGTGTAAGATCGAACGCTCGGAAAATATTCTTCCCTTCTGGAAAACAACGAGTCGTAGAATATTCTTCTTTCACAAAACTCGTGAGACTTTCCCAATACGGTTTCTCGAATTCAGCAGCAAGAACTGCTTGCCAGGATGGATGAATACGGACAGGCATTGGATTACAGTGGTGATTGGATATTTTATCTTTACTTCTTTTCTCGCGAGCTGGAGGAGATATTCTTGATATTTCTCCATAATACATATAATTTATGAGTCATATTTCTTTCTTCACTTGGTTCGTATTTTATGACCATATAGCATAAAATCAAATAAAAGTTCGCATAGAACGTAGTTGTACGAAATTGATTTTTAATCTACAAATATGAATTTAATTGAATTAGAAAAAGCATTAAAAAAATCTTGGTCAAAGGAGACTTCATATTGTCCTGCTGAATGGAGTGAATCAAATTCATCTTTTGGCCAATGTGCAATAACAGCGTTAGTTGTGAACGATTATTTTGGAGGTGAAATTGTTTGGACTGAAGCATCATTACCAAATGGTCAAAAAGTTTCTCACTTTTTCAACTTGATTAATGGTAAAGAAGTGGATTTGACACGTTCTCAATTTCCAAAAGATACTGTGATTCCAAATGGCATCGAAAAGAAAAAAGGCTTTGCCACCACTCGTGATTATTTATTGTCCTATGAAAATAAGAAAGGTAGATATGAGCAACTGAAAGAAAAAGTAAGAAACGCTTTATTAGATTAAAAATCAACATCGCCTAACAGCTTCGATGAAGTTCGCATCAAAGCACTTCGCTCTCGCATATTTTACTCTTTCCTCGCAAAACATCTCATAGAAGCAAACATGATGAACATTTCTTCCTTTCTCCACCAAACTCTCACCATCAAGATAGACAGACCACTAGGAAGCAACCATCCAAAGTGGAACTTCACTTATCCGGTGAATTATGGATTTGTGCCTGATACAATTTCTGGTGATGGAGAAGAAATCGATGCCTATGTACTCGGAATCTCTGAACCTATGGAAATATTCACTGGAATATGCATAGCTATAATTCATCGAACCGATGACGATGATGACAAGCTGATAATTGTGCCAGAATGAATAGACTTCACGGATGAAGAGATCCGAACACTCACAGAATTTCAAGAACAGTTTTTCGAGTCAGAAATCTGGAGATAAAAAGAAATTCCGCTTTCCGCGGAATTTTCATTTCTAATAATTCGGTTGATTCTGGATATACTCAGTCACATACGCATCAGAGCCATCCTCGGCAACAAGGAGACGATACATGCGATACGTGTTGTCTGAGAGACGAGCATACTGGAAGTCATATCCAGTACGTGGAGCGAAGCTGATTTGAGAATTGGAGCCAGGAAGCGTCACATACGAAGAACTATATCCGTATGATGAGAATGAAGATTCTACAGAATTCACATATCCACTATTCACCGTGTAACCATTGATAGCAGTATTCGTATAGACACTATTCACATATTGGGAACGATTCGTGCTTTTCTGATACGTGGCTCGGCTATTGATGCCAAGATTCGAAATCACGGTGGAAGGATTCGATCCTGCTGATGGAGTATAGATATATTGTTTGTAACGCTTGGAATATCCATTCACCGTGCGATATGTGTGTGTGAAGTATGAACCATTATCTGTGAAAGAATTAGTGTCGATTCCACTGATATTCTGAGAATATCCGTTGTACTGAGAATATCCATTATTCTGGTAATACCCATTGTAACCACTTCCAGACTCAACATATTCTACCACGAATGCCTGGCTATTGTCTCGAGCGACATAGAGTCTATAGAACCGATATGTTCTCGTAGATCCATTCCATACTGCCTGGCGAGAAAAGTCATCAGGAGAAGGTGAACGATAAGTATCTGAGAAACTCGCATAAGAAGAAAGTGTGGATTGTGCGGTTTTCGTAGCACTTTCAGCGCTTGATCGAATATTTCTCACACGGTTGTAGTCATACACTACACCGAAATACGTGCTCACTGTGCGCCCCTGAAGTGTAGAAAATTGACGCGAAAGTGACGGAGAAACAAACTGGCTCGAAGCTGGCTGTGAATTCGAATAACCACTCGACTGAGGAACAAATGTATACACATCATACGTCTTGTAGGAATTGTTCGTATTCTCACGAACGATATCTGTACGGATTTCTGTAGAGTTGTAATTATTACTAGTGAGCACTACATTTAACGCGCGAACCGTCTCATTGCTAACGGTTGAAGTATAGGAGTTGTATGGGTAGTATGGATAATATGTCGAATTGTTGTAGTTATAATTGTAGTTGTATCCATTATAGTATGGATAATTGTAATTATTATAATAATTGGATTTCGGTGGAACATACACATTGAAATTATCGTACACATCACATGTACCACATGCACCTTCAGAGACACCAGCAATCGCACTATCGAGTTCATCGATTACGGCTTCGATATTCTGGAGTGCACTTCCCGTATAGAGATGCGATTTTTGTTTCTTCACATACGTAGAGCGGAGATCTATGAGCATCTGAGTCATATCGGACGTCGAATATCCACCACGCTGCAATCGCTCGATATAATTATCGACAAAGGTACTTGCCTGTTGTTGATAACGAGTAGAATATGCTACTACTGAGGAAGAAAATCCTGAGAAAGCTACAAGAGCAATACTAGCGAGAATTATAGTTTTTGCTCCAATTCGAGAGAATTTTTCCATATACAATAAAAAAGAAATATACTAGACATTTCTTATAATACTTGTTTAATGAAAAAGTCAAGAGAAAAAGCAAAAATTCCCCTCCTGACCGAGGGGAATTTTTTTAAAGCTTTAATTTTCTGGGACTTAGACAAGACTTGTACTTGCTGTTGTGATTTCGAATGAGTCATTCGAATCATCATAATCACCTGTTCCATCTGATTCATGAGAGAAGAATTCTCCTACATCACGATTGTTCTCGAAGTAGTTGAGAGTAGGAATCAGACGACCGATGATAACGTTTTCCTTCAATCCTTCGAGATTGTCGATCTTGCGAGAAGTTGACGCATCGACGAGTACACGAACTGTTTCTTGGAACGATGCTGCAGAGAGCCATGACTCTGTGAAGAGAGAAATCTTCGTGAGACCGAGAAGCATCTGAAGACCGATTGCTTCCTTCATTCCATTTTTCGCGAGTTCGCGATTCTCCTTGCGGAAGCGGATAATATCCACGATATCCCCAGGGAAGAATGTAGAATCACCAGCATTGGTAATCTTCACCTTCGAGAACATCTGACGAACGATGAGTTCGATATGTTTCGCATTCACCGTCTGTCCTTGTGAAGAGTAGATCTCCTTGATATCAGAAACGATATAGAGTTCTGTCGAGAGTGGACCAGCAATATCCATGAGAGATTGGAGGTTCACATGACCTTCAGTGATTTTTGATCCGATTTTCGCAACATCACCGACCTTCACGAGGATATTTCTTCCTGTTGGGATGATAAATGTACGAACTTCTGGAATGAGATCTTCGATCACAACCATATCATCTGTCACCTTGACTACACGACCAGCATGTGATACTTGGATTTTCTGACGTGTTTCTTTCGATTTTGCGATAATCTGCTTCTCTTCTACTGTATCACCCTTCTTGACTGTGAGAGTCATAGTGGAATCTGTGATATAGTATTCACGAGATTGTTTATCGAGTGCTTCGAAAGTAAGAGTCACTTCTGAACCTTCACTTTCGATATCGAGAACCTTTCCATCGAATGGAGCGATTTCTGCGAGATATTTTGGATTGCGTGCTTCGAAGAGTTCTTCCACGCGAGAGAGACCCGCAGTGATATCACCTCCTTCTTTCGCGACTCAACCTGTATGGAACGTACGCATCGTGAGCTGTGTCCCTGGTTCACCGATCGACTGAGCGGCGATAATACCAACTGGAGTACCAATCTTGACGATGTCTGAAGTGGCAAGGTCAAGTCCATAACAACGCTGACATACACCTTCTTCACATTCACATGTGAGTACAGAACGAACAGAAACCTGAGTAGCCGATGACTCAAGGATCATCTTGAGAACTTCTTTCGTAATCAATGTTCCAGCTGGAGCAACGAGTTTTCCAGAAGCATCGAGCGTATCACTTGATGTATATCGTCCGTAGATTTTATTTTCGAATGTATCACCGAAGAGTGATTTTGTCTCACTACGATCGAATGTCTCGAACTGAAGTGTTCCACAATCATGCTCACGAACAAGAATATTCTGAGCTGCATCAACGAGACGACGTGTGAGGTATCCTGACTGAGCGGTCTTGAGGGCCGTATCTGCCTTACCCTTACGTCCAGAATGCGTGTTGATGAAGTACTCAAGAACAGAAAGTCCTTCCTTGTAGTTTCCCTTGACTGGAAGCTCGATAATCTCACCGGTTGGAGATGCCACGAGACCCTTCATACCACAGAGCTGAGTCACATTTCCCCATGAACCGCGGGCTCCAGAATCGACGAAATTATAGATTGGATTCGAAGGATCGAAATTCTTTTTCATTTCTTTTTCTACACGAGACTTGATTGCTCCCCAAACCTGAAGTGACTGGAGATAACGTTCTTCTTCTGTGACAAAACCATGCCAGAATGCTTTCTGAATATCTTTGATTTTCTCTTCACCTTCTTCGATAAATTCATATTTCTCAGCCGGAATATGCATATCGAACACGGAAACAGTGAGACCAGAAAGGGTCGCATACTTGTATCCGAGATTTTTGATAGCATCAGCAAGGAACGCTGTACGTTCTCCACCAAGAAGATCAAAGGATCTTGATAGAAGTTTTTTCGCAGGACCTTTTCCGATAGTCTCATTCACATATCCGAGTTCCGCTGGAAGAATCTCATTGAAGAGAAAACGTCCATAAGTCGTATCAACGATTTTGCCATCGATACGAATCTTCACTGGAGTATGAAGTGTGATAATCTTGTTCTCATAAGCAATCATCGCATCTTCACCGCTTGCATAGGCGTATTTCGATTCACCTGGTTCAATCTTCGTGAGATAGTAACATCCGAGGATCATATCCTGCGAAGGTGCAACGATTGGTTCACCATTCGATGGATTGAGCATATTCTTGCTCGTTACCATGAGGTTTGCAGCTTCATTCTGAGCTTCGATCGTGAGTGGGAGATGAACTGCCATCTGGTCTCCGTCGAAGTCGGCATTGAACGCTGTACAACAGAGTGGATGAAGACGAATTGCCTTACCATCGATAAGTACTGGACGGAATGCTTGGATACCGAGACGGTGAAGTGTCGGAGCACGGTTCAAGAGAACATGCTTTCCATCGATCACCTCATCGAGTGTATCCCAGACTTCTTTTGTCTTTTCTTCGATAATTTTCTCTGCATGCTTCACATTGTAGGCAATCTCACGTTCGATGAGTTTTCCAATAACAAATGGCTTGAAGAGCGTCAATGCCATAATCTTCGGAAGACCACATTCGTTCATCTGAAGACTTGGACCGACGACGATAACGGAACGACCAGAGTAGTCAACACGTTTACCGAGGAGATTCTGACGGAAACGTCCTTGTTTTCCCTTGAGGATATCAGCAAGGGACTTGAGCTTCTTCTTCGTTGCTGTTGTGTATCCAGGACGATTCGAACGAACATCACCATTGAGGAGCATATCAACTGCTTCTTGGAGCATACGTTTCTCATTCTTGAGGATCACTTCTGGAGCACCGAGTTCAGAAAGCTTTCGAAGACGATTGTTACGATTGATAACACGACGATAGAGGTCGTTCAAATCTGACGATGCAAAACGTCCACCATCGAGCTGAATCATCGGACGAAGATCTGGAGGAAGAATCTGAAGTGCTGAGAGAATGAAGTTCTCAGGACGCTGACCAGACTTGAAGAGTGACGATGCAAGCTTCAATTTCTGGAGAATCTTCTTCTGCTTTGATTTCGGAGCTGTCTTGAGTTCTGCTTGATTTTCTGCGATGAATTCCTTGAGATCGATACGTTCGAGAAGCATCTTGAGATACTCGGCACCAGTACCACCCTTGAATACATGAGGGAACTTGTCGTAGATGACACGATAATCGAGTTCTCCGATAACTTCCGCTACTTTGAGAATCTTGAGCAAATCACGAAGTTTCGCATATTCAGTATCGAGTTCATCGATACGACGAGTATGAAGTGCTTCGAGTTCATGGAATTCTTTCTTCGAAATTTTCTTTTCTTCGAGTTGAAGTGTGAGTTCACCAATAGTCTGTTGAACTTCTTTCTGAAGTGTTACTTTCTGGTTCTTGTAGGCGTTTTCGAGTTCCTTGATTGCCTCTTCGCGCTTGTCTTCATAGACTTCAGTGATGATATAGGAAGCGAAATACACTACCTGTTCGAGCCGCTTCACAGAAATATCGAGAAGAAGACCAATACGAGATGGAACTGATTTCAAATACCAAATATGCGCCACAGGAGCAGCAAGCTCGATATGACCCGTTCGCTGACGGCGAACCTGAGAAGTCGTGACTTCTACACCACATCGCTCACAGATAACTCCCTTATAGCGAATACGCTTGTACTTTCCACATGCACACTCATAGTTCTTGCGTGGACCAAAAATCTGTTCACAGAAAAGTCCTCCACGTTCAGGTCGTTGTGTACGGTAGTTGATTGTCTCAGAGATGAGAACCTCACCATAAGAAAGCGCACGGACATCTTCCTTCGAAGCAAGTCCTACAGAAATCGCACGGAGATTGTCGAGGTTTTTCCCGACAGTGATATCTCGGCGTCCTGCATGCTTTCCGATCTGAGAGTAGTCAGTGATTTTATCATTGAGAAAATTCTCAAGATCTTTTGTCATTGGAAACATAAATTGTAGATTTTAGGAGTTAGAATTTAGTTTTTGGATTCTGTCACTTTTTGTTTTTGTCATTCCGACGAAGGAGGAATCTCTTTCTCTTTTGCTTATGAGAAATACTAATATAAATCTCTTAAGATTATTTTGAAAGGGTTTTCTCCGCTCCGCTACGAAATGACAAAGGAACATGACAGAAAGCTGTTGCCCACTTTTCCTTCGTACCACGTAATATGAAGAGTTCGTAGGAGAAATATTTTCTCTTTCTCTCGGACAATGCCATACGAAGGTGAGTGGCGAGATGTAAATTCTGTATACCGGGAACTTTTATTCTTTATCTTCTTCTGGAAGAGAAGTTGTCACTGGAGCTTCTTCCTTCACTTCGGAAGCTTCTGGAATATCTACTTCGACATCGAATGCTCCTTCGAGTTTTTCGAGTTCTTCATAGCGATTCTTCATCTCTGTCTCAAGTGCGAGCACTTCCTCTTCTGAGAGAAGGTCGATATTGAGATTGAGTGCTTGAAGTTCACGCAGGAGAACATTGAATGATTCTGGAACATTTGGACGTCGGATTTTCTTTCCTTTGACCACTGCCTCGTAGAGTTGTGTACGACCGTTGATATCATCTGACTTCACCGTGAGCATTTCCTGGAGGATATTGGCTGCCCCATAACCTTCGAGCGCCCACACTTCCATTTCTCCGAGACGCTGACCACCGTTCTGAGCCTTACCTCCGAGTGGCTGTTGTGTCACCATAGAGTATGGACCAACGGAACGTGCATGGATCTTGTCTTCGACAAGGTGATGGAGCTTCAACATGTATTTCACTCCGACCATTGTTTTTTCCTTGAATGGTTCACCAGTTTTTCCATTGTAGAGTTGAACCTTTCCGTCTGATGGGATTCCTGCTTGCTCCATGAGAGATGCAATCTGATCAGTGGTTACACCATTCAGGATAGGAGTTGCTACCTTGATGCCGAGCTTGCGAGCCGCACCACCGAGGTGTGTCTCGAGAATCTGACCGATGTTCATACGAGAAATGACACCGAGTGGATTCAGGATGATATCTACTGGAGTTCCGTCTTCCATGAATGGCATATCTTCACGAGGAACGATACGAGAGACGATACCCTTATTACCGTGGCGTCCAGCCATCTTGTCACCTACTTCGATTTTTCGAGTTTGTGCCACGTAGACCTTCACCTGCTTGAATACACCAGTTGGAAGATTATCTCCGTCTTCACGACGAAGGATATGCACTCCGATAACTTTACCACCAGAACCTGATGGAAGAATGAGTGATGAATCCTTCACATCTTTCGACTTATCACCGAAGATAGCACGAAGGAGACGCTCTTCAGGAGAAAGTTCTACTTCACCCTTTGGAGTCACTTTACCGACGAGGATGTCTCAGGCACGGACATAAGCACCAATACGAACGATACCATCTGCATCGAGATCCTTGAGCTTCACAGTAGAAACATTCGGGATATCATTCGTTGTCTGTTCAGGCCCGAGTTTTGTCTCGCGGACATCCATGATGTATTCGTTGATATGGATAGATGTATAGAAATCATCTTCCATAAGATGCTCAGAAATGATAATCGCATCTTCATAGTTGTATCCTTCCCATGGCATATATGCCACTGTGAGATTTCGTCCGACTGCGAGTTCACCATTGTCGATAGCTTGTCCGTCTGCGAGGATTTTTCCCTTTTCGAAATGTTCTCCTGTCGATACGCGAGCCCACTGATGAATCAGCATATCATGGTTCGAACGTTCGAATGTGAGGAGTGGATGAGTCACTTTCTTTCCGTTGGCATAGAGAACAGAAATATGCTTCGCATCGACACCGATAACCTCACCCGCATCTTCTGCTTTGATCACATATCCAGAACCTTCACCGATAATTCGTTCCATACCCGTTCCAACCACTGGAGCCTCAGCACGAACGAGAGGAACTGCTTGACGCATCATGTTCGTTCCCATTTCGGCACGAGTCGCATCATCATGTTCGAGAAATGGAATCAATGTCGTTGTCTCACTCATGAGCTGCTTCGGAGAGATGTCGATGTGAGTCACTTCGCGGACATAGGCAACCGTTGCTTCTGATGAACGACGTGCAGAAAGTCGAGTCTCTATGAAGTTTCCATATTCATCGGTTGGAGTATTTGCTTCTGCGATGATAAGATCACGTTCCTCATATGCATCGAAGTATTCATAATCATCCGAGAGAAATCCTCGAACTTCGATTTCTTCTGTTTTTACTTTCTTTTGAATTTCTTTTGCGAGCTCTTCTGTGATATACGTCTTTTCTGGAACAATTACTTTGCCTTTCTCATCGACGATATCCGTGAGAGCGATACGATTCACAGCGCTTGTTCCATCATTTTTCACATAGTGAAGAACATTTCGGAACGGAGTGGTGATGAATCCATACTTGTCTACACGAGCATACGATGCAAAATGGAGAACGAGACCAATATTCGGTCCTTCTGGAGTAGCAATTGGACAGATGCGACCGTACTGAGTAGGATGCACATCACGAACTTCGAATGAAGCACGTTCACGTGTGAGACCTCCGACTCCGAGCGCTGTTACACGACGCTTATGAGAAAGCTCGGAGAGAGGATTCGACTGATCCATGAACTGAGAAAGTTGATTCGTACCGAAGAATTCTCGCATCACCGCCACCATAGGACGTGAGTTGATAAATGTTCCTGGAACCGCTTCTTCGAGATCAGCGATGATCGTCATACGATCCTTCGCGATTTTCTCCATACGAGCGAGACCGACCTTCACCTTGTCGTATACGAGTTCACCCACAGAGCGAACGCGACGATTCTCGAGGTGATCGATATCATCGATGAAGAATCCTTCACGATGTTCACAGAGAGAAAGAAGATAACGAATACCTATGAGAAAATCAGCTCCCGTGAGGAACTTATCTGCCTCAGTAGCATCGACTGCTTTCTTGTGTTCAGGAAAATGCTTGGAGAACTTACGATTGATCTTGATACGTGCAACATCTCCGAGTTCGAACTTTTTCGCATCGAAGAATGTAGACTGGAAGAGTTGTTCTACACGTTCGTCAGTACCGAGATCTCCTGGACGGAGGAGCTTGTAGATAGCATAGAGTGCTTCCATGCGATTTTTTGTCTTGTCCTTTTCGATCGTTGGTGCAATGTGTTTTGTGATCCATTCATCTTCACCCTTGAAAGCGTTCAAAATATCTGCATCAGATTCGTATCCGAATGCACGGAGAATCACGGTCATTGGGATTTTTCGTTTTTTGTCGATTTTTACATTGATCACTCATTTCTTCTCGATCTCGACTTCGAACCAGCTTCCACGGTGTGGAATAATCTTCATACCAAAGAGATTCGACGAACGAACATCTGGAGTGAAGAACATACCAGTAGAGCGGATAATCTGATTGACGATGACACGCTCGATACCATTCACGATAAATGTTCCCATTTCCGTCATGAGTGGAATACCACCGAGGTATACATCTTGTTCCTTGATTTCTCCTGATTGCTTGTTGAGCATCTCGAAGCGAACCTTGAGCGGTGCTTCATAGTTGAGATTCTTGCGCTTACAATCTGAGACAGAATATTTCGGTTCTTCGAGTGCATAGCTCTTGTAGTAGATAGAAATCTTCTCTCAAGAAAAGTCATCAATAGGAAAAGCTTCATCAAAAGCCTGTCCGAGACGACGAGTGAGAAAATCACGGTAACTGTCGAGTTGTACTTCGATGAGTCCTGGAAGTTCGAGGATCGTACGATCATCGGTAAAAAAGTATCTTCCCTGGTCATGATAAATCGCCCCGAGAGAACTAGCCTCTGGAGCTCATGTGACAGGTGAAGAAACTTGAGTTTCTTTTTTCTTCGCCATGAAATGTAGGTGTTAGGGAATTAGAGAAGAGAGAAATATTCTCTCGAATCTTTCGCAATTTCTCTTCCTCGTTCTGCCATGACAAGGTCAGAACCCCTTGAGGAGAGATTGACGAAAATATGGTGTCTCACGTGTACAAACACGAAAAACTGCCCTCACAGTGGATAACTCATTCGGAAATCTGTGAGTGCGATGGGCTGATTATATGAAAAAGCGGAAAAAAGCAAGAAAAAAGAAAAGATTGCAAAACAGACAAGAATTGGTAGTCTCGTTTCAGATTTTATATGAACTTATGGCAAATATCTGTGTCTTCTGTGGTGCACGTGATGGAAGTAATCCTCTCTATCGAGAACTCGCGATCAAAATCGGAAATAGTATCGCATCTCGTGGACACAATCTCATCTATGGATGAGGGAATCGTGGACTCATGTGAGCGGTAGCTGCTGGTGTGCGAGAAAATGGTGGAAAAGTTATTGGCGTTATGCCACGATTTCTCGAACGAAAAGAACGTGATGGAACTATTCTCTATGAAAGTGATGAACTCATCTATATCGAAACAATGGATGAGAGAAAGACGATTCTCTATGGACGTGCTGATATTATCATTACTCTTCCTGGTGGATGTGGTACAATGGATGAATTTTTCGAAGTTCTCACACTCAGACAACTCTCTCAACATGAGAAACCTATCGGAATCCTGAATGTCGAAGGATATTATAATCCCCTTATCAGTTATCTCCACCATATGGTCGAAGAAGGATTTGTATCAGTCTCTGATATGGATCTTATTATTGTACGTGATGAAGTGGAAGATTTATTGGATAGCCTCGGAGTATAATCTCTAATATTTCTTTATGTCTGAAACTCCTTTTTCTTGGTTTTATCCCGTTTTTCTCATTCCCCTTTTTCTCTATTCTCTCCAATTCTTCACACTCGATGTGAATCAGGAGGTGATGAATGCCTTCATGCACGGACCAGATCTCATATTCCACGAGGCAGGTCATGTGATTTTTATACCTTTTGGAGAATTCATGACGATACTTGGTGGAAGTCTTTTTCAATGCCTCCTTCCCTTCTCTCTCATTTTTGTTTTTCTGAAGCAAGAAACTCCGAGTCCTCTTGGAGCACTTTTTTGTCTCTGGTGGACGGGGCAAAATATGACGGATGTTGCGTTCTATATCTCTGATGCCAGTGCTCGTTCTCTGCCGCTTATCGGAGGCATGAGCGAAGAAGCACATGACTGGGGCAATCTCCTCACGATGATGAATATGCTCGAATACGATCATACTTTCGCTATCATCGTTCACTATATCGGGATGATTCTGATGATTCTCACATTTATTATAGCTGTTCGATTGATGGTGAAAAATCACTTCAAGACACAACCTCAAGCACAATAAAAAATGAGTTAAGAAATTAGGTAGGGGTTATAACATCTTGAAATTCACCGCTATCAATATCTATTTTTCCGAATGCCCCTAATGGAGAATATTCATCCCAACCATAAAATCGTACTAAATTCGCCATACCTTCAAACTCAGGTCTCTGGAAAAGATTTTCCCGAAATTTTTGAAAAGAATAATCACTTCACTCTTGTGCTCGATATTCATTTCTTGCTTGTGTCAGTAAAACAACTATCCTTTTTCATAATGCATCGATGTATTCTGAAAGAGGTATTACGATTCATTCTTGAGAAATCATTGTCCTATTCCCAGATAATCTTTCTTCTTGCAGAAGACGCATAAGTCAATCTCTTTGATTGCAAAATGTTAGAGTCATATTCAATAAGTTATAATATTTTTTGAAAGAAACTTACTGACATAAGCATATAAAAAGACTTTTGGAAATCAAGTTTATCTAGCAAGAAACGGATTTTCTACAAATTTCTTTTGACTTTATATTACATTTTTATAATATCTCATAAATATTACATTTTTATAATATATCTAGTTCATGATTGCACGATTCACGGAATTCTTCTTGAAAAATGAGAAAATCACTTTTATTCTCATTCTCATCATTTCCATTTTCGGATTTCTCTCCTATATTCTCCTGCCGAAGCAATACAATCCCTCTATCGTTGCGCCCGCGTTTCTCATCGAGATTCCAACTGCTGGATACAATGCGAAAGAAGGCTATGAATACGTCGTGAAATCGGTCGAAAACAAAGTCCATGAGCTCGTCGGCATCGATAAGGTCTATGGATATGCGACAGATAGCTATGTCAGTATCATGATATCATTCCAAGTGGGTATCGATCAGGAGGCTGCGAAAACACGACTCTACGACAAAATGTACTCGAACTACGATTTGAAGCCATATGGTATAGAAAATGTCCAGATCCGTTCGATCGATCCAGAAGACCTCCCGCAAGTCTCGTATGCGATCGTCTATTCTGGAAGCGATCTGGATGAGAAAGCACGTGGTCAGTACCTCCAGAATATCGCGAAAACACTGCGAGAAAATATTAAGAAAATTGAAGGTACAACAACAATCGATATTATCGGTGGATATTCGAACGATATTTCTATCCGACTCATACCAGAAAAAGTCGAATCATTCGGGCTCGATATTCTCTCTGTCGTCGGGAAACTCCAAAATAGCTTCGGAAAAGGTATGGTCGGCAATCTCACGAACAATGAGAAGAATTATAGTGTTGTATTGAATCAGAACACGAACGATCTGAAGTCTATCAAGAATCTCATCATCTCGAATACAAACGGCAAGAAAATCCTTCTCCAGGATATTGCCAGTATAGAAACTGGACCTATCGATATCAAAAGTGCATACCGAATGAGTGATATCAATGGTCCTCATGATGCAGTATTTCTCGGTGTTGCGAAACTCAAGGGAACCAATGCAGTGAATGTCGTCGAGAAAATCCATGAAGTTGTCGCAGAAACACAGAAAACACTTCCGAAAAATGTCGATATCATCACTATCCAAGATGAAGGAGAGACGGCTGCACATGCGACAAACGAGCTCATGCTCCACCTTTTTGTATCGATTGCGATTGTCCTCGTGATTCTCATCATCTTCCTCGGAGTTCGCGATGCAATCAATGCTGCCTTCTGCATCCCGATGGTGCTCGGAATTGTCTTCATCGTCGCACTGATTCTCGGGCTCGATATCAACCGTATCACCCTTTTTGCCCTGATTCTCTCGCTCGGTATTCTCGTCGATGACTCAATCGTGATGGTTGAGAACAATGCCCGTCATCTCGCAATGATTCCAAAAACAGGAAAATCGAAGTTCGAAGCGATTCTCGATTCTGTGAAGGAAGTGGGTGTCAGTATCGTCCTCTCGACGATTACTCGTGTAATTTCTTTTGTCGCGATGTTCGCGGTGACGGGAATGATGGGTGACTACATGAAGCCAATTCCAATTTTTGCATCGATTGCTCTCACAGCTTCCCTTGTCGTTGCATTTAGTATCAATCCATTTCTCGCGAGCTTCCTCTACCGCCCTGGAAAATGAGGACATCACGAACACAAAGAAGGTGGATTCCTGAAGTGGTACGGAGAAAAACTCCAACTCTTCATCAATCGCGATGAAAAAAGCATAAGAAAACGCAGCCTCCTCAAGCTCGGATTCTGGATATCACTCGTCATTATCCTCGTTGCGCCGATCATGATGGACGTATTCAAGGCTCGTATGCTCCCCAAAGCAGACAAGAACCAAGTCTATCTCTGGATCGATGCACCGCGCAATGCGACCGTCGATACCGTCGAGAATATCACACACGACGTCGAGACATTTCTCCTCGGCTACAAAAAAGAAGAAACTGCTGTTTCTGGTGAAGCGAAATATACGCGAATCCTTCCTGAAAATCTCCGTATTATCGAGGACATCAATGCAACCGTTGGTGACAGATTCCTTCCGGATTTCGCGAATCTCTTCCGCGGTGGGAATAACCGTATCGGAGAAAACCAAATAAGTATTCGCATCAATCTCAGCCCATCAGCCGATCGAGATATCACTTCCGAGGATTTCGTGATAGAGCTCCGTCCGATTCTCGAGAATGCCATCATGAAGAAATACTCCGATATCACGATGCGGCTCCTCGAAGATCCGCCAGGACCTCCGACACAAGCGACGTTCCATATCAAGCTTCAAGCGGAGGAATGAGTCGAGACAACATCGCTCGTGAATTTTGCGAATGCGATTCGTGGTGTCGTCGAGAATATCCGAGAAAAAGAAAAACTCGTCGATGTGAGTACGTCGATTTCTACGACCAGTCCTGGATTCGAAATCGTCCTCGACCATGACCGCATCCTCGAGACAGGACTCACCGAAGCACAAGTGAGAGCAACAATCCAGAGTTATTTCGGAGAAATTCCTCTCTCTATCTCTCGTTACACTGATGGACAATATGGTGCTGCGAAAATCTCTGTCAGTGTCAGCCGTGATGCAAAAAATGACCCGAGTGACCTCAAAAAACTCTCATTCATGAATCCCTCTGGTGAACGTATTTATCTCGATGATATCGCAACTATCCAGACTGGATTCAAGAGTTCTGATATCTACACGGATGACCGCACAGAGACGATTCATCTCTATGCGGAGATGGGAGCGAATTCGGTTGTCTACCCGATTCTCCATCTCTATAGTATCCTCGGTGATGAGGAATTCGCGAAAACGGGATACAAGAAAATCAGTGCCACACCATATGCTATCACTTTCGAAAATATAAAAGACGGAAAGAAATATATCCTCCGTTGGGGTGGTGAATGGGAACTCACGATGGACACATTCCGTGATCTCGGACTCGCGATGATATTCTCTCTTTTTGTCATCTACTTCATCATCGTGACACAATTCGGAAGTTTCATCGTCGGAGGTATCGTGATGACGACGTTTCTCCTCTCATTCTTCGGGATATTCCCAGGATTCTCGATACTCTACCTCACTTCAGGAATCTACTTCACTGCAACTGCCATGATCGGCGCTATCGCGCTCGGCGGTATCGTGGTGGGGAATGCCCTCATCCTCATCGACTATATCAATCAGCTCATCCACGAAGGAAAATGACTCGAATATGCGGTTATCGAAGGTTCAAAAAAACGCTTTGTTCCTGTCATGCTCACATCGATTGCCGCAGTTGCTGGTTCATTTATCATCACGAGCGACCCAGTCTGGAGCGGTCTCGCATGGTCTATCATCTGGTGACTCTCAGCTTCCGCAGTTCTCACACTCTACTTCATCCCGATTTTCTACTACACGTATCTCAGGAAATATTCGAATCACTACGTCGAACAGATTCATCATACTGACCACATCGTCTTTGGTTGAATTCTCGCCGAAGAAGAAAATAGAAAATAGCAAAAATGTTTTGTCATTTCGAACAAAGTGAGAAATCTCTTTTTCTTGCAATTATGAATAAAAAATAATCAAATTCTCATAAATATGCGTTTGAAAGGGATGTCTACGACATGACAAAAGGAACACTAATTACTATCCAACTAACCAACCAACTATCAATATGAAATCCCTCTATCTCCTCCCTCTCATTCCCCTTCTCCTCGTCAGTTGTGACAAGGAGGAAGTGGTGCTTCAGAAACATTTCTCTACCTATTCGACCCAATCGGGAAATATCACCGTAAAGGATGATATTATTGGAACGGTCGAATGAGGAAAAACCAGTGCGCTTGCATTTCGTTCGGCTGGTATTGTCTCAGATATCTACGTCCTGCCTGGTGATACAGTGAAGAAGTGACAAATCATCGCACGACTCGGGAATCAAGAATCTTCTATCCAAACAGATGCTCTGAGTAAGATTGGATCTGAACTCGAAAGTCTCGGTCTCACGACGAATGCAATTCGCATCGGAACAGAAGGTATCGGAAAAACGACAGAGAAACTCTATGACGAACGAATCAAACAGATGGATACGAGCATCCAAACCCTGGAAACCAATCTCGCGAAAGCACGACAAAATCTCAATAATCAAAACGTGAGTCTCGAATCGAGCTTTGTGACATTTGCGAATGATTTCGATCGTATCAGTACTTCGATGCTCTACGAAGGTGACAAGATCCTCGGAATCACCACCAATTTCGAATATGCGAATGATAATTGGGAATCGTATCTCGGTGCGCGCATCGGCGATTCTCAGAAAACTGCGAAAGATAAATGGGGAATACTCTATGAACTCCGAGGAAAAATCCGACAATACACTGATACAGGAAGTACTATAACTGATGTGAGTGAGGCTATCCGGAATCTCACCTATGCATACAATGGAGCTCGTCTCTATGCCACAGCGATGAATACTATGCTTCAGAATAGTGTCGTCGGAGCTGATCTTTCTCAGGAGAGACTCGACGGATGGAATACAATCTGGACGAATCTCAGTGCGAATGAGCAGGCTTCAGAAGCAACTTTTGTCACCTGGAAAAATGGAAATCTCACGATCACAAATACAGGAAATGGCTCTGGAAGTGTCGCAGACAAAGATATCATAGCACTCGAACTCGAACTCCAGAACATGAAACAATCGAAGGCAACACTTCTCGCCGAGAAAGAGGCAAAACTCCAAGAAATAGAGACTAACGTCAATACAGTGAAATGAAAGAAATGAGAAGTATCACTCCAAATTGCACAAAATCAGATGAGCTACTCTCTCGCTCGTGAATCTGGTGAATATAGCATCATCCGTGCTCCATTCGATGGCGTCATTCTCGAGAAATTCGGGGAAGAAGGCATGGTCATCGGCGCTGGAACACCACTCGTCAAAATGACCAGTTCAGATATAAAAATCGTGAAGACCTATATCGATAATTCACTCTATAATTATAAAATTGACGGAATCATCACTGCTAATACCCTGGATAACGAGACTCTGACAGGAAAAATCACACTTCTCCAAGAGCAGAAAGATCCACTCCACAACAAAAACTATACAGAAATAGTTCTCTCAGGAACGGGTGTTGTCGGAACAAAAATCACGCTCCATCTCGAACGCAAAAAATCCTCGCTCCAAAATGGAACCCTCATTCCACTCTCAAGCATCCTCACACGATATGGACCACCTGGAGTCTATGTACTCGAAGATGGCAAAGCGCGATTCCAACTCGTAGAAATCCTCGGTTCTGATATGAGCTATGCGGAAGTCCTCTGAGTTCCAGAATGAGCAACCATCATCACCGATGGAAAAGAAAACCTCTATGATGGAGAAAGCATCTCGAAATAGGTCATCTCAATTCTTTTGACTTTATATTACATTTTCATAATATACTGAAAATTATTCACCACATGGAAAATATCGAACAACGCGCAACCGAAGTCGCTCATCTCCTGAAGCTCCTCGCTCATCCGAAACGTTTTCTCCTTCTCTGCAAGCTCCGAGAATGACCGAAGACTGTCGGTGATCTTGAGAAATATTGTACCATCGGACAATCCCAACTTTCTCAATTCCTCGGGAAAATGAAGGATGAATGAATCCTCACATCAGAAAAGAGTGGACAATTCGTCTCCTATTCCATCGCGGATCCTCGCGTTCTCGAACTCGTGAATCAGATGCAGAAAATTTTTTGTAAATAAAAAACTTTGTCATTCTCGCCTTGCGAGAATCCCTCCAAGCATATAAAGAGATTCTCCTATGGAGAATGACAAAATATCATAATTTCTTCTATTCTATTTCTCATATCCTATTGTCATATGAATTCCATAACTCCTCGAGAACTCGCTTCCCTACTCGAACAATCGCCAGAAAAAATCGATCTCATCGATGTTCGTGGAACGAGTGAATATGCTGAAATTCATATTCCTGAATCTCGAAATATTCCCATGCACCTTATCCCAATGCGGATGAATGAAATCGACACTTCGAAAAAAATCATTCTCGTCTGTCTCAGTGGTGGACGCTCGGGTCATATGTGTGGATTTCTCGAGAATGCGAACATCCCAGCAACGAATCTTCTCGGTGGAATCGGTACATTCGCCCAAGAATTCCCGAACAAGGTTGTTCACGGCGAAAAGAAAAAACTTTTTGGATTGTTCTAAAAATTCCATTTCTATTTCTGTCATTCCGCAATGAAATGAAGGAATCTCTTTCAAAATCGCCTAAAGAGATATTGATTATTTCTTCTCATAAATACAAGAAAAAGATATCTCTCCGAGATGACAAAAATAACCCTATTTTATCTCTTATAACCTAATACCTCATTCTCTATGCTCACCATCTACACCAAGGACTACTGTCCATACTGCGTCAAGGCAAAAACCCTCCTCTCATCACTCGGAGCAACGTACGAAGAAATCGACGTCACAAATGATCAGTATACTCTCATGAAAATCATGGAAAAATCTCATATGAGAACCGTTCCCCAGATTTTTCTCGATGATGAATGTCTCGGTGGATATTCTGATATCGCAGCACTTCATGAACAATGAGAACTCACGAAAAAGCTTGGACTCTAGAAAATTTGCTTTTTTCTTTTTTTCACTATAATCCACGCCATAAAGAGAAGTCGTGCAGAACCCTCTTGTTTCCGTCATTGCGAGGTACGAAGCAATCCATGCTCCGTTTTCCAATGTCTGAAGTTAGAAGTTCTGGCACGATTTTTTTATAGCTCCTTTTGTAAAGGAGCTCCCGCGAAGCGGGTGAGGATTTTGTCCATAAAAAAACCTTCCAGAATTAATGGAAGGTTTTTGGTTTTCGATTACTCATAGCTTTCTTTACAGCCAAAGCAACGGGCGAAAGATATTTCTGATTAATCTCAAGGTATCTCTCGTAAGTTTTTCTATCGCAGTAATTTCATCCAGGTAACAAGTAAGCTCATCCCAATAAAATGTTTGGATTACTAGGATCAACATACATTCCGTCTTCGTTGGTTTTTATTCACATAAAAAATATTTTTACAAAATAAAACATAATTATTTTATCACTTAATTAGTATCTGTCAAATGAATCACGCGAAAGAAATCCTGGATTCTTCGCGAAGCTCAGAATGACGGGAACATGAGCAGATTCTTCCTTCGTCAGAATGACAGAAATCAGAAAATTCCTTTTGTATTCTTAATTTTTAATTTTTCATTTTTAATTTTTCATTTTTAATTTTTAATTTTTAATTTTTAATTCTTTTTCAGTATGAAAAAGTTAGAACTCCTCTTCCCTGCTGGAAACCTCGAAAAACTCAAATACGCTATCGCCTATGGTGCCGATGCAGTATATGCCGGAGTACCAATGTTCTCTCTCCGTGCTCGCGAGAACCAATTCACTTGGGAATCACTTGCAGAAGGTGTTGAGTACTGTCACTCTCGCGGGAAGAAGATCTACTTCACCGCGAATATCTACGCGCACAATATGAAGATCAAGCCTTTTATGGCGAACTTCCAAAAGATGATGGATATGAAGCCAGATGCCTTTATCATGTCTGATCCTGGACTCATCCACCTCGTGAGGAAAGAGTTCCCACAGGCAGAAATCCATCTCTCCGTGCAGGCAAATAACACCAACTGGGCGCAGGCACAGTTCTGGAAAGAGATGGGAATCACCCGTATTATCCTTTCTCGCGAACTCTCACTCCGCGAAGTGAAGGAGATTCACGAAATGGTACCAGATATCGAGCTTGAGTTTTTCGTCCATGGTGCTATCTGTATGGCATATTCTGGACGTTGTCTCCTCTCGAATTATTTTAGCCACCGCGATCCGAATCAGGGAACTTGTTCCCACTCTTGTCGTTGGGAATACAAAGTGTTCAAAAAAGATGCATCACCAGAAGAACTCTACGACTCAACTGGACGACCGGAAGATTATGAGGAACTCACGGGAGAGTTCTACCTCGAGGAACGCGAGCGCAAGTGAGAACTCATGCCCATCGACGAAGATGAATATGGAACCTATATCATGAACTCACGCGACATCTGTCTCCTCTCCTATATGCAAGAGCTCGCCGATGCAGGAGTCGTGTCATTCAAGGTAGAATGACGAAGTAAAACCGTGAACTATCTCGCGGGTGTAGGTCGTGCCTATCGCCCAGCGCTCAATGCGGTCGAACGAGGAGAAACTTATGATATTGCTGGACTTTCGGATGAGGTTTTCGCTATCTCGAATCGTGGATATACTCCAGGATTCCTCGTGGGCAATCCAGGTGAGAAGGCTATCTATTTCGAGAAAAATAAGGAACTCCATGAAGAGGAGATGGCGGGAATCGTGAAAATGAACAGTGAACAATGAACAATGAATAGTTCAGAAACTGATTCTGTCATTGCGAGGAACGAAGCAATCCAGGTTTCTGAGAATGCTTCTGTCATTCCTGCGCAGGTCTTCGACCGAAGGGAGTGATACCCTTGCGGTACAGGAATCCAGTCCGTTCCTGAGAATCTCAAAACACTTCTCGAATCAGGGAAGATTGCTCGCATCATCGTGAAAAATCGTATCGATGTTGGGGATAAGCTCCGTATGATTTCCCCAACACAATCTGTCGAATTCACCCTCGAAAAAATCTACTCACTCACAGGTGAAGAAATCTCATCAGCACATGGAGGAAGCTTTGATGTCTATATCACAGTTCCTGAAAGACCAACAGAATACGCACTCATCCGTACCCAAGAAGACCTCGGAAGTCCAGAAAAATCTGCAAAAATCCACAAAGAAATCCGAATCGGGAACAAGAAAAATCCCATTGCAAAAGTGGAAATCTCCGTGAGCAAATCTGGGTATAGTTGGATCGAGAAGAAAAAACATCACCTCTCACAATCTGCACAATTCTTCGGAGTAAGAATAAAATCAAAGCTCTCAAGAATCTTTGGGAAAAAGAAATAATATACCCCCCGATTATGGGAGGTTTCTTATATCACCTGGTTCATCACTATATCATGGACATATTTGATGAGCCTTTCGAGCAAAAAGCGCCAAAGTATCAGCAGGATCTCATCCAACTATAAAATGTTCCTCATCTGGTCTTCGCGGACATCTCTTGGGACGAAAATTCGGATTGGTGCAGTTGCCACATGTAGCTCATTCTGGAACATTAGATACGGTAGGAATCCCAAGGGCAAAAAAGACTCCATGATTAACAGTTACAACCTTTATTCCTGATAATCCTGATGGCATAGTAGTCACAAGAGCAAAATCCCCACCTTGGAGTTCCAATTCAAAAGAATCACCCATTTCATGAACACCTCTTCCCATAATTTTATATATTAGTTATAGCTTATAAATAGTCGAAATATCTATAAAGTCAACTAAATATTTTTTGAATACACATATTTTCCTATACTATCAACGATAGTTATGCACCACATTCTCTCTCGACTTCTCATCATCGCACTTGGATTTCTCCCCTTCATGCCAATTATGCATGCAGAGGAATCTCATATTGCTCCAGATGCTCATAATATGGAAGAATCCGATTGTTGTCATGATTGTACAGAAGAGAATACAAAAAATACAAAAACACATGACATGGGAATATGCCTGAAAGCGGTTCATGATATTTTGTGATATTCGAGTGCGAATTTTTCTCATGCTCCAGAGATTGTTGTAGCGATTTTTCCATATTGGACTCTCGAAAATCACCGAGAAGAAAATGCATATGAGACTCAATATGTACATTCCCAGGATCCACCATGGCAATTCGTAGAGAACTATATTGGCATCGTGAAGCTCACCGTATAGAAAAACAGAAGAATATTTTTATTTTCTGACTATTTTTTCTATGCCAAAATTTTTTCTTTTTATTTTTTGTTCGATTTTTCTCGTAAACTGTGGAGCAAATAACACTATCACTCCGCCACTTACCAATACAGGAACAGCGGAATCCCCTCAGGAAACTATGATGCGCGAGCATTGCAAGATGATGCCCGAAATGAATGGATGTGAGAAATATCTCACCGAAACAACAACCAATACCAGTGAATCTCTGAATACACAAATTCTCACGGATGACGCCACCACTACTGATGCGAAGCCAACAGAAGTCGTGAATCTGAAAAATGGTGATACCTATAATCTCACGATACAGAAAGTCCGAAAGGTGGTGAATGGAAAATCTATCATTCTCCTTTCCTATAATGGAAGTATTCCTGGACCAACATTTCGTGTGCCACGCTGAGCAGAGGTTATCTTTCGTGTGAAGAACACAGTTGCCTGACTCGAGACAACGATTCATCCACATGGACTCCGCCTCGATAACCAGTATGATGGTGTACCAAAAAGCCTATGAGGGTTTCAGGATCCTATTGCGATTGGTAACACTTATGAACAAAAGATAAAATTCCCTGATACTGGAATTTTCTGGTTCCATCCGCATACACGTGACGACTTCGAACAAGAAGCGGGAGAATATGGAACTTTTCTTGTCTATGACCCAGCCGAAAAACCAACATATGATACTGAATCTGTCATAGTACTCGATGATATTCTCTTGAATTCTGATGGCACGCTTGCGAATTTCGCGAGCAGAGGTGTCGATTATACGCTCATGGGTCGCTATGGAAATACGATGCTCATAAATGGTGAAACGAATTTTTCTCTCACCATGAAGCAGAATGAAGTGAAACGACTCTATCTCGTGAATACCGCCAATGCTCGACCTTTTGACTTCACTATTCCAGGTGTGAAGATGAAACTCGTCGGCGGAGATAATGGATACTATGAGCAGGAAACATGGGTGGATCATATCATCATTTCCCCTGCGGAACGATATATCATCGATATTATGCCGACAAAATCAGGAAGTTATCCAATCTCAAGTATCGGTGGTGGAAAAAATATTTCCCTTGGAACACTTTCTGTCACGGAAAATTCTCAGATTTCATGATACAAAAAAGATTTCGAAACTCTCAATTCCCATGATATTCTCGGCGGGCTTGGAAGTATCGAATCCTATTTTACCAAAGCACCAGACAAGAGTCTCACTATTGGTATGACCATGAAATGAATGGAAAACATGGGAAATATGCACATGGGAAATGGAATGATTGATGATGACTCGATAGAATGGGAAGATACTATGAACATGATGAATATCAATTCCAGTGATAAAAACCTCACATGGGAACTCACGGATGATACGACTGGAAAAAAGAATATGGATATCGATTGGACTTTCCAGAAGTGAAGTCTCGTAAAAATCCATATCTACAATGATCCAAACTCGATGCATCCGATGCAACATCCATTCCATATGCATGGACAGAGATTCCTCGTACTCAACCAAAACGGAACACAGAATGATAATCTCGTCTGGAAAGATACGGTTCTGATTCCAAAAGGAGAATCAGTAGATATCCTCGTAGATATGTCCAATCCTGGAGTATGGATGGCACACTGTCACATCGTCGAACATCTCTTCGCAGGGATGATGTTCGGATACACAGTAGAACAATAGACTAAAAACTTTCTTATTTATTCTCTTTCTTTTCTCTTATGCAAATGACTCACTACATGGAACTCCTCGCGAGCAACCAACCTTGGAATCTCATCCTTTTTATGGCAATTCCCGTTATTCTCGCTGAAACGGTTGCCATCACAGAACTTGTTATTCTTTTCACTGGAAAACGTACTGGAAACATCGCAACACTCAGCAAATTCGCAGGCATCACAGGAGGAATCTACTTTATCGGAGTGTTTTTCTACCTCCTCTTCACTGCTGTTATCCCTCTCACGACCACGGGAACATGGCGTGGTATCGCTGATGTGGTTGCGGTTGGATTCTATCTCCTCGGTATCATTCCTCTTGTCGGAATCGCACTCGTGGATATGTGAATTATCGGGTGACCTACAGGAGAGAGAAAATCTCTCAAGCTTCATGCGACATTTGTCGGAATATTTCTCGTCTTTGCGCATATTGCCATGATATTCGGGATGCTTGACCCGAGTATTCTCGGATGGCAACAACCAATGCAGAATTCCCCCATGAACATGAATGATACTATGCCAGGAATGGATCATAGAAATATGTAAATCTTTTGACAATCCCCTGTTTCATCTATATATTCAATCTATGAACCAAACCTATACTTCACTTCTCGCACTTCTTCTCCTTCCATTTCGGGGGTAGTTTTGAGTGCTCAAAGCAAGTACAAAAACTCCTCCGATTTCCGGGGGAGTTTTATTTTTCTTTTTCTATGATTCACAATACATACGCATCTCTTCACCTCCTTCTCCTTCTCAGATTTCTCGAGAGGTTATTGTTGTATGAACTATGCCGATAAAATACGAACCAACCTCTCAAAAACAAATGAGAGGTTTTATTTTTTTATTTTTCTTCTATGAATACTCCACATACTTCACAACACCCATACATTCATGCTATTTTTGGAAATATACATTTACGATATATCGTCGATAAACAAAGAAATGTTATCGTCATAGAATCTTTTTCTGGGAATCCAGAAATGTCATGAGCATTCTGGGATGATATCCGAAAAGAAATTGCTCAATATCTTCGATGAGGGTACACAGTCGACTGTACATCTATCCAAAATCCAGAATCTTTCTGGTCGCAAAAATTCATCGAAAAAATGAAAGCTTTCACAGAAGGACACAATGGATGAAAAGCTATCAAAAGATGTGATCTACAGACTGGACTTCCAGTAGAATACACTACTCGCAGCAAGATACTTGACCCAAATGCAGGAATCCTCGGAATGTAAAAAAACCTCAGGAATTTCCTGAGGTTTTCTATTTACCCGAGCATCGCAATAAGTTCATCCTTGATTTTGATCTTTTCCTTTTTCAGTGTTATGAGTTCATCGTCACTCATCATGTAGCCAGGAATTTCACTTTCTGCGCGTCAGATTTCCTTATCAAGACCTTCGTATTCACGAAGAAGTTTCGCGAAGTGATTGTTCGTACTTTTGAGTTCATGGATCTTTTCTTGAAGTTCTGGATGATCCTGGAGGAATGGATGATGATCGAATTGCATAGGGGAAATAAGTTAGAGAAATAACGGAAAGTATTCTAGCAGATTCAGAGAATGAAATCAAATGGATTTTATTTTTTCGGATATACACTCCAGAATCTCTCTCTGAATTCCTGAAACCGCCCCTCGACTATCGCTTTTCGGGCGGTTTTTGTGATCTTCAGAAGATACTCAATATTATGAAGCGAAAGAAGAACTCCACCCGTTGCCTCACCAACATTGACGAGATGACGCAGATATCCGAGCGAGTATCTTTTCGAGACAGACGTCTCATATTCGGGAAGCATCGGGATTTTTTCCTGACTCATTTTATATTTTTCTCCTCCGATTTTGATATTGCCATACGAACTAAACGCCTCACCGTGACGACCGATACGCGTCGCGAGCACACAATCGAACATATCAATTCCGCGTGCGATTCCTTCGACAATATCTTCTGGAGTTCCTACGCCCATGAGATAGTGTGGCTTCGATTCTGGAAGCACTGGCGCGAGGACATCGAGAATACGATACATATCTTCCTTGGACTCCCCTACCGAGAGTCCACCGATGGCAATTCCAGGCAGATCGAGAGACTTGATGAATTCTGCCGATTCACGACGGAGGTCATCATAGACGACTCACTGGATGATACCAAAAAGCGCTTGTGGATGAAGTCATTTTTCTTTTCGGATTTCTTCATTTTTCTGCCACTGATCGCGAGATCGCACTGCCCAACGATGCGTGCGTTCCATTGCCTTTCGGGCATACTCGTGCGTCGACTCCCCTGGCGCACATTCGTCGAACGCCATGATGATATCTGCACCGAACGCTGACTGCATATCCATCACGTTTTCTGGTGCGAAGAAATGCTTCGAACCATCGAGATATGAGCGAAAATGAACTCATTCTTCAGTAATACGAGCAAGCACCTTATCCCCCCGCCCCTTCTCCTTCAGAGAAGGGGGGTTCCCGATGTTCCCCTCTCATTTAGGAGAGGGGTTAGGGGTGAGGTGGCCTCAAAGAGAAAAAACCTGGAATCCTCCAGAATCGGTCAGAATCGGAAAATCAACATCCATGAAGTTATGAAGTCCACCGAATGATTCTATCACTTCGGTTCCAGGCTTCAGATAGGAATGATAATTGTTCACGAGCATAATCTCCGCGCCAATATCACGAATCTGATCCGTCGTGAGTCACTTGAGTGCCGAACGGGTTCCAACTGGCATAAAAATCGGTGTTTGGATTTTCCCGTGTGGGGTTGTGATCTCGCCGGCGCGAGCGAATCCATCAGTTTTTTCGAGATGAAATGAGAATTTTTCTTTTGACATATTGGCGGGATTATAGAGAAATGCGGATTTTTTGCAAAAAATAGAAAAATATGGGAGAATACGGAAGTATGTGGACCAATCGTAAAAATCACATCAGAGTTTTGTTCGATATATCTCGAGATATAGGAAAAGAAAGGGAGAGTCAGCAAAAAACACAAGAAAGTAGGGATATCATCGATAAGACTCAACTCAATACTCTCACCAAAGAAATGTTGGAGGGATTTTTGAAAGAACCCGATAGACAAAAGGCAATGATTTTTTTGAACAAGTATCTCCAACAAAAGGAAAAGGAACTGCAAAATAATCCTACTCTTCTAAAAGCCCTAAAAGAAAAGTCATCGAAACTTGTGGTATTATCGAATTACAATGGATATATATTCTGAATATCTCCAGGATGAATCCAAAAAGATATACCACCTGATAGACAAAGAAATATAAAAGATCTTCTGTGAATACCAAATATAACCATTGATTTCTCAAGAGTAAAAAATCCTGAGAAAACCACAAATTCAGAAGTACAGGATTTTATAAAGAATCACCCTCTAGAAACTTATACTTCTGAATGGATACAAAAATGTCTAGAAAATCCAGAGCAAGTACAATCATGATTCAGGTGAGAATTCGCACGAAAGACAAGAAAGTTACTTTTCTGAGCAAAATCAACTCACTCTCTTCAGAAAGAACTGGAAAACCTAAAATCCATATGAGCACCAAATGAATATACATCGGTTATTAAAACTCTCATAAATATCACGAGTAGCTCAGAGTTCTGAAAATATACTGGTCGTGGAAGTAAATTATTACAAGCAGCTACTTGACATTCTGGAGATACAAGAGTTTTTCAGGAAAATTTCAGAACTTTTGCCAAGCTTTCTGCGAGACAAAAAAAGGAGTTTACAAAAGAAGATTTTGATAGATTTTTCAGTGATCGTCTGCCTAATGAATCTGAAAAGAAGCAATGAGATCAGATTATTCAAAACTGGAAATTATCACTAGAGTCAAAAGAGACTAAAGTAGAAAAAATAAAGTTTATTAATGATGAATTTGGGAAAATCCAACAAAATCCCTATCTCTCAAAGGCTTTTAAAAGTTATATAGAAGTACGAAAGATGCCTCTTGTGCAATCTATTCAAAGTGCTCGTGAAGGTGCCTTTTGAACAATTTCTCAAGCATTTGCTGATCTCAAGTCAGAAAAGACACTTGACGAGGCAAATGCAGAAGCTGAGAAAAGAACCAAGGAAACTACTATTCCTCACTTTGTACACAATGACAATGGACAGTACAAGGTCATATCTATCAAAGATGTTGCCAACTGGTTCATAACTGACATACAAAAAGTCAATCGATGACTTTTCCAAAATCTTATCAAGGCGGATTCAAACTGGAAAGAATCTTTTAGAAAATTTATAGGAAACGAGTGAATCGCTGCAGTGTGACTGTATGTGAGTAAAACAAATCCCAATACCCAACTCTTCCAGTGAATAGAATCAGCAAAATGATTTTTTGTCGATACATATCGAGAAACTATCAAAACACAAAATGCACTTATCGAACAAAAGAAGATTCATCAAATTCCTGGAGATATTACAAAACTATTTTCTGATACTATAAGATTCTTACCAGAACTTGCTAACAATGATGAATTGCAATCCGCTCTCAAATCATGACACGTAGAGGTAATATACAACTATCTTGCGACAAAAGGGACGTCTAGTGAAAACGTGAAGAAAATTATGGAGTCGATTGATAGGGATATTAATAAAATAAAAATCGAATCTACAAAAGCAGCACTTTCTGAATCAATCAAATGGAGAAGAAAAACTTTTAACGATCTCCGAGGGGAATTCATTATCAATGAAGAAAACGAAAAATTCTTCAAGAAAATCTGAAACAAAAGAGTAGAAATCGATAACATCACTTCTGAAGAAAAGTCACTACTCCTCGCTCTCATCAAACCGCAAAGTGAACTCAAAAAATATCTCCAAAGTCTCCAGACACGAGAAATAGCAAGTAGAACCCAAGCATCTGCACATGCTGCCAAACAAGAAGCAAGTAGATATCGTCCTGATGAAAAAATCGGAAAACTCACACCAGAATGAGAAAAACGAGTGCAGAATGCAGCTGAAGTGTGAGTCCAACTCAGTCGTCAAGAGATACATACCAATCTCGCGAAACTCAATGATGATCCTCGTGATATTGAACTCCAGCGACAGATTTCGGAACAAAAAACTGCGGATACTGCTCGCGTAGCTGTCGCCGTGACGAACTACGTACAGAGTCCTTGAGTATCAAAAGAGGATAGTCGTGACCTTTTCAGAAAGATGACAGGAACTACCGTTTCAGATGAACAAATCGATAAATGGATTGATACACAAGTATTCCTGAGCAAATACGTCGAAGAAAAAAACTTCGTCGATATCATTGAGAAGAATGCTGCCTATATGAATCTCGGAGAAACCAAGTCTATCGGAGAATTATACGAAAATGGCAAACTCAATATTGCCAACATGTCAGAGGAAAGCGGAAGTGTGAAACTCGGAGAAACAAGTATCATGTGACAGAATTCGTTTGTTGGAATGAACGAACTCATGAACTGCCGTGTGGAAGTGGGTGATAGTTGAGTACTTTCTCGAACCATACGAACACCAGAGTGACAAATCATCGCGAAAAATATTCCTGTCGAAAATATACCAACAACGATAGAACAACTTGGTAGATTTTATGCTATCTGACTCTGACCTCTCGTTCCAAAAATGGAAAGAGTAAATGCCTACATCAGTAAAGTTCGTCCTGATGCTATCGGATGAACTGATGGAACCTATGGAATACGTGAAGATGAGAAATTTTTGAGAATTATGACAATTCTCATCTATGGACAAGAGAAAATCCCAAAAGAAACAAATATCCCAAATCTCATCAGAGTATTCAATCAACCAGGTAGAGAAAATAATCCTGCACTGATTCTCAAGCAAAAATGAATCCTGAGAGAAAGTGGATGAATCAATGATATAGCTCTCAAGGAACAACTGGAAACCGCCTCAGCGAAAATATAATCTCTCCTTCCCCAGAGAGATTTCTTTTTTGCAAAAATCCATGATTTTCATATTCTTTCATACATAATCTTGCATCTTTAATTTTTAATCTTGAATTAACGTGAACCCTGCTCTCACTCATATTCGCGAAACGATTCTCTCGCTCGAAAGTTCTATCCATGAGACTATTATCTGACAAGATATGCTCGTCAGGAACGTTCTCATTTCTCTTTTTGCTGGCGGACATATCCTCCTCGAATGAGTTCCTGGACTCGGGAAAACCCTCACGATGAAGACGCTTGCTGAGACTCTGGATTTTGCATTCAAGCGTATTTCTTTCACGCCTGATCTCCTTCCGATGGACCTCATCGGAACAGAAGTATACGATGCAAAACACGGAACTTTCTCGAAGAGAAAATGACCCATCTTCACTCATATTCTCCTCGCAGACGAGATCAATCGTACACCTCCGAAAGTCCAATCTGCTCTTCTCGAAGCTATGGAAGAACATCAAGTGACGATTGGTGACGAGACGATGAAGCTCGATGAACCATTTTTCGTCATCGCGACACAGAATCCACTCGAACATGAGTGAACCTATCCCCTTCCAGAAGCCGAGCTCGATCGATTCATGATGAAGATTATCATCACGTATCCAGATATCGAGAGCGAGAAGCAGATTCTCGCGACCATGACAAAATCGAAAGAAGTGACAAAAAAACCACAGATTGAGATTGGAGATTTTTGTGAGATGCGCGACTATATCCGAGAACATGTGCTTGTCTCAGATGTTCTCATCGAATACGTATCGAATATCCTCGATGCAACACGAAAACATAGCCATCCAGCCACCAACCTACCAACCTACCAACCCACTAAAGTACTATCATATGGGGCTTCTACTCGCGCCGGTATAGCACTCATCCGAACGGCTCAAGTTCTCGCACTCCTCGAAGGTCGCGATTATATCCTGCCTGAAGATGTCAAAACTCTGGCACACGATATTCTCCGCCATCGTATCGGACTCTCATATGAATCTCAGAAGCAAAATAAAAGCACTGATGATATTATCAGTGCTATACTCGATGAAGTGAAGGTACCTTAGGCGAGAGTTCTCAGTATCTCATCCGCTTCTCTCCGAGCCGCAAGACGCTCTTGGTTTCACGCTTCCTGAGCAAGATGCTGTTGTTTGTTTGCTTTCTTCTGTTGTTCTTCCTGATTTTTCCTTGCATCCTGAAGAAAATCCTGAAATTTCTCAAAGGCATCCTGAGTTTGTTCTTGTGACTGCTGTATTTGTTCTTGTGACTGCTGAAAATCCTGTGTTGTCTTCTGTGACTTTCCATCACCTGCGGCGATAATTCCCGCGATTTTCTCTCGGATTTTCCCGAATTCTTCGATTGCCTCCTTTTGATTTTTTCCATTCATATTCTGGAGAAGCTCTGTTTTTATGTCTTCGAGTTTTTGTTTCTCATCAACATTGAGTTTACTCACTTGAACTCCAGAAGCTTCCACCATTTTATCGAGACGCTTAGATGCAGCATCTTGGATATCTGACGTTTCATATTTTTCTCCACCATTTTTTGGCTTTCCGAGTTCGCTCGAGAGATCATCGAAAGCACGTTTTCCAGAATCAGAGAAATCGTCAAAACCCTCAATTCTTTTTTGTTTTTGTTCAAGAGTATCAATTTGCTCTCACTGAGTTTCTGGATTTCTTACTGCCATACTATCAATAATTAAACATTAAACATCAATAATTACCAAGATTCTACCACATTCTTCCCTTTCCTGTCAAAAATATTGCATTTTCTCGATATTACATACAATCCGAATATATATTCATTTTTTCTTATGACTGATATCCTAGCAACTCTTTCTTCCGATTTTGCTCATCTTGCTACTTCTGCAGGACTCTTTGCACTCCTCAATATCATCCTCATCGACCTCGTCATGAGTGGAGACAATGCTATCCTTATCGGAATGGCAACCAAGAAACTCAGTTGATCAGAACGCAAAAAAGCGATTTTTTGGGGGGTGGCTGGCGCAACGATTCTCAGAATCATTTTTTCGCTCGGTGCAGTCTGGCTCATGCAGATTCCAGGACTCGAATTCCTCGGTGCAGTACTACTTCTCTATGTTGTATGGAAGTTCTATCGCGAGATTCGTGCTCATGAACATCACGAAGAATGATCAAAAGAAGCAAATACTCTCAGTACTGCGATCAAGACTATCATCATCGCCGATGTCGCTATGTCACTCGATAACGTTCTGGCAGTCGCAGGAGCAAGCCATGGAAATATCGTCAATCTCGGAATTGGTCTCATTATCTCGATTATTCTCATGGTTGTTGCCTCTGGATGGATTGCCAAAATGCTCGAGAAATACCCTTCGATTCAGTGGCTTGGACTTTTTATCATCCTCTTCACAGCCCTCGAGATGCTCGAGAAATGATTCTCGAAAGTGGCAGAACCCGTTATTTTCTGAGTCCCAGAGTCGAGTATATTTACTCTTCTCCTTATTTTTGTTGTTGGTGGGTTCGCATTTCTCCAGACGAAATATCTCCGTCCAGATCACTCTGCCTTTGCTGATTGGGCAAAAAGAAATGGGAAACCACTCATGGTAACGATTTTTATTCTCCTAATTCTCGTGACCAATTTCGGTGGGCGAATCACGGAATTCATGAATTCTCATCACGGTTACAAATATGGATTCATCATGATATGTATTCTGGGTATTCTGGAAATACTGCGAATAGAAAATGAACCTGAGAAACATGGACTTCTCAGAAGATTATTTGAAAAATAGTTTACATTTATATAGTTTTATCTATAATCACAATCTCACTTGATTGTGATTTTTTATGGATACTATTTGCCCATCTTCTTCTGAAGCAGAAGTCATTCCTGAGGATATAAGAAATTTCTTAACCGTTCTGAGTTGTTCCTCAGATACACCAAGTATTCGAGTTCGTACGATAGTGCAAGAAAGAGTAGTCTACTCAATACCGAACCCAGATTGAGGAATCCCCATATGTGTAGGTGTCGAGGAACTTGCTAATTTCCTTTTTCCAAATATACAACATATATCACCATCTCATAGAGATGCTCTTGTACAAAAGACTCTCGAAACATGTAGCTACATCCTTGCATGAGTCAAGGAAGCAGCTATAGACGAAAATAATACTGATATGCGTTCCTGATGTGCCCGACTCAGAGCCGCATGTTCGAGAATCATACACGACCTCACCCCAATCCCTTAGTATTTACGAATAATCTATGAATTCCCTTACCGAAACACCGCCACGCACATACGAATCGGAAATTGTTCCACTCAGAGAAAAGATTGATGCAATTGATGCGGAGATAATAGCTATACTGCTTTCCATACAAAAACTTATCAAAAATAGAGAGCTCTGAAATGCATATATACACACTACTTTTCTTTGTGAAGAACCTGTTTCTAAATATCAGGGAGTTTTTATGACTGCCTTTCAGAACCTCCGAACTGCATATGAGACATGACTTATATACGATAGAACCGAACTCAAAGAAAAAAGTATTACAAAATATTTGGAAAAGATAGTACCTCTTCTTGATCAGCGATTCGAAGTTGTACGCGAAGTAGAAGTAGGGGCACTCAAGTGAGAATTCCACCAACCACCCATGGACGAGGAAAGCCGGAATCACGTTCTAGCAGATAGAAAGGAAAAATGGACTCAGGCATGATGAGAAGATGCTGAAATAATAATTCCTGCTATTTGGAATCCAATTCATAAAATAGCTCTCAAAATTGAGCAGGAAGAGCTCAAAGGAGCAGAACTAAAGCATTGGATGGATGAAAATGGTTTGCTTTCAGAACCATATTATGAAGCATGAGTACTTGAAACGCAAGGAAACCCGAAACCCGCATGATATGAAGTAGTCGATACAATGCAGAGAACCCTAGAAGGCTATCGTGAAATATTCCAGCCATCCACACAACCACAAACACCAATTGTCGACAATAATATTCCAAAAGAATTCTTTCATTAGTATATTATTTGATAATAAAAACCGCCTCTCACGAAGTGGTTTTTATTTCTTTTATCTCATCGCTTCTGCAACAACATCCGCCACTCACTTGTCGAGCGGATTCGGGAGAACCATATCCTCTGTCGGATGTTCGATATAGTTCGCGAGTGCGAGTGCTGCTGCCATCTTCATTTCTTCGGTGATGGACTTCTTTCCATATTTCAGCACTCACTTGAATATCCCTGGAAATGCGAGAACATTGTTGATCTGATTCGGATAATCCGAACGACCCGTTCCGATGATACGAGCTCCAGCCTTTTTCGCTTCTTCTGGCATAATCTCTGGAGTAGGATTGGCGAGTGCGAAGATGATGGGATCAACTGCCATGGTACGAACCATTTCTGCAGTGAGTGCACCCGCAACAGAAACTCCGACGAATACATCACGACCAAGAACTGCTTCAGCGAGACCACCACGAATACAAGATTTACTTTCTGGATGCCAGATACACTCCGTATTAGTGATATTCGAAATCATTTCTTTCACCGGATTCATCCCATCTTTTCGACCCTGATAGATAGCACCTGTTGTATCGACCATGACGATATCCTTCACGCCATACGCAAGAAGAAGCTTCGTGATCGCTACTCCGGCCGCACCGACACCATTCACAACAACGCGAATTTCTTCCTTCTTTTTTCCTGTGATTTTGAGGGAATTAATCAGTGCCGCAAGCGTCACTATCGCAGTTCCGTGTTGATCATCATGCATGACAGGAATATCGAGTTCTGCCTTGAGGCGTTCCTCGATCTCGAAACATCGTGGTGCAGAAATATCTTCGAGATTGATGCCACCGAACGTATCAGCAATATTCTTGACTGTCCGAATCAATTCCTCCACATCCTGTGTTCCAACAATAATCGGGAAAGCATCGACTCATGCGAATTCCTTGAAGAGGACACACTTCCCTTCCATGACGGGCATCGACGCCTTGTGTCCGAGATTCCCGATTCCGAGAATCGCAGAACCATCAGAAATCACCGCGACTGTACGAGATTTGAGCGTGTAATCATACATTTTCGATGGATCCTTGTGAATCTCACGACATGGCTCCGCCACTCCAGGGGAATATGCCCAAGAGAGATCATCGCGAGTCTCGAGCGGAACGATAGACTCCATTCGGAGTTTTCCTTGATATTTCTTATGAAGTTCGAGCGAACGTTGGTAGTGGTCCATAAATGAGAGTTTTTAGTATGTAGTATGTAGTTTTTAGAAAGGATTCTTGTTTATTGTCTCTTTTTTCATTCTGCTTCTTCCTTATGCGAATTTCGAATATTGTGTCCACGCGGATTTCCGTATAAAATCACAAACTGTTTGACGACCATCGGGAGGAGTTTTTGTGATTTAGGAAATCAAGTGGGAAACACATACCGAAATGAAGCATGGAAGACTCCGAAAGACTTTTGGTACTTTTGGTCTTGCAAAAGTACATTCTGTGTCCGATTATAAAAATATTCGCTGAGAAAGCAAAATAAAATGAGAACAATTCTCATAAATTTATCCGGAAAATCATCAATCACGTATCGAGTACACACATCCGCAATAATTTTGTCGATAAATTCCATGTTTGCGCGTGTATTCTACCGATTTTTCGAATCCACCTCGCTTGCGAAATGGAATATCGAGAAATTCGAGGTGAAATCTTTCTGCGTATTTTTTTCCGATTTTGAAGAGTTTTTCGAGATCTTTTTTCGGACTTGTATTCAGTGAACTCGTATAGTATGGAATTTTAAGTTTTGCAGCCAGCTTCGCTGCTACATACATGCGCATATCATAACAATTCGTACACTTCTCCCCTTTCTCAGGCGTATGTTCGAGTCCACGAATCCGATGGAAAAAATGCTTCACATCGTACGCTCACTTGATGTACGGAATATTCTCAATCTCACAAATCTTCACGAACGCCTCATACCGCTTATCGTATTCTTCTTTTGGCTGGATATTCGGATCATACCAGAAACATATCACATCATATTCATCACGAAGCTGGAGGATTGGCATGGTAACATCCGGTCCGCAGCAGACATGTACAAGAATCTTCGGTTTTTGCACCAATTTCGGACGATAGAGTCGATTCTCGAGAATGTACTGAGAAATCCGCGTCGAAAGTCCTGGAATGACAAATTTCGGATTCTCATCGAAAAGATGTTTCAGTGTTGTGTATTCTGGGATGATTTTTCTGATTTCTGTCGAAGAAATATCAGGAATATGAGAATCGGTAAAGAACTCGTAATTTTCAATTCACAACTGTTTCATTTTGTCATTCTCTGAAAGAGAATCTCTTTTTACAATGAACAGATCTTCGCTTCGCAAGGATGACAAAGAGTTGGAACTACGAGGTACAAACAGTTTCCGAATCACTTTTGCAGCATATTGTTCCTCATCCCAACTTGGCATAGAAGCAATTGTATCTGTTCCAAATACATGAATAATATTATCTCCATATTTCTCTCGCACATACATATCCACATCATACGTGATCATCTCATCTGTGAATGTATCGAGAAAATAATAATCAGCAATCACCCGAGAGTCACTGATTTCTTCGATAAAAATATCACACATTTTCTTGCGATATTCATCACTCACATTGTAGCTCTTATCATTTCTTTTCCCTGAAGGTATGATGATGATTTTCTCAGGATTCTTGTAGTGAAGCAGTGCTCGAATAATTGCAGAATGTCCAGAATGTGGCGGATCGAATGCGGCACCAAAAATATAAATCATACTATAGAATACCAACTATCTTAAGATCTGTATCAGAGAAAGTATACAGTTTAGCTGGACGCTTGGAATTCTCTGTATCATATTCATCAAGCTCAACAATCATATTCAGTGAGAGTATTTTTTTTCGAAAATTACGCTTATCAAAAGACTTCCTAAAAATAATTTCATATAATTCTTGAATTTCCCGCAAGGTAAATTTCTCTGGCAATATACTCTTTACTACATTTGTATATTCCATCTTCCACTTCAGTCGTTGATATGCATACTGAATAATATCTGCATGATCATATGCAACAGTATCACGAGAAACTTGATCATATGGCATAAGTGAAACTTTGGTGAGATCAATCATGGAAAGAAATTGTCTTGCTCCAGCAAGTGTATAGTATGAACACGATACCACGTCTCCTCGATCGTCACGACCAGGGGCTGAAAACGTATAAAGCTGTTCTTTATAGACTCACTCAATATTCGTATCTCGCTTCAGAATACGATCTGCTGCCCCCTCAAGAGTCTCACCTCTTCCGATAATACCACCAGGAAGAGTAAGTTTACCATGTGCCCATTCATTCCGACCAGGAACAAGTACAACACAGAGTTGATCCTTGTAGACAGTAAATAAGACAATATCTACTGCAAGCACAGGAATGGAGAGATTAAAAATATCATCAGTATACGTTGGATGAAGTGTGGACATAAAGTGTATAATTATACACTTATTATATATATAAACTATAAATTGCAATCAATTTTACTTTTTTCAAAACTCAACCATCCCCCTTTATCAAAACACAAGATACATCATTGCAAGCATTTTTGGTTCGAGGATATTTCCTCTTGCCAATTCAGAGAAGATAAATGATCTGAAATTCTGCATAGGTACAAGAATTCGTTCGATATACTCATCCTGATCTAGGGTAAGAATATCGGAAACTCTCTCACAGTTTCGCGCTACAAATCCATGTACTGTTTCATTCGTCATACCAGAGGATGAAGAGAATTCAGCAACACGAGAGATATTATCACACACATATCCTGTCTCCTCTCTCAGTTCAGCATGTACTGCATCTTCGAGGGTTGCATGCTTTCCTCTCTCAGCACATCCAGCTGGTAATTCGAGTTGCACTCTATCAAGTGGAGCACGATACTGACGAATCATAATAATTTCTCCAGATACCGTAATCGGAAGTACTGATACGATTCAAAATACCTTGTTTGCATTTCTTTCCACTACCTCATATGGAGTTTTTTTGCCATCTGGATGAGTGAGCTCGAGTTGTTGCAATGAGAGAAACTTCCCTGCTTTGATAGTATATTTTCTTGTAATTTCTGGTGTTTTCATATATTTAATTGTAAATAGTACACTTATTAAAATGCGTGAAAAAGTCGATTTTGGAGAATGAAATCACAAACATTTGAATGAATCATCTGTTGTATACTATCGAGTGTCTTTGATTCTCCTCGTAAAATACGAGCTACTTCTTCTCGAACGCGAGTACTCGAATGACCAAGTGAGTGATACTCTAATTCACTATAATTCGAAACAATTCATTCTGGAATAGCATATCCAGGACGAGCAATGAATACCTTTGGCAATCGATCGGCAACATATCCTGTTGGATCCCATCATCGCATCCGTGGTGCTACATCAGATCCAAATACCTGGGGAATCTCTCTACCGTATTTCTCTTCAAGATACTTTGCTTGATTCAAGGTAGTTGTGGGCATATCCCCATAAAGGAATGTAGTATCAATAATTGCACGCTTTCCAAATTCTTCCGTAGCAAGGCGAATCATCGATTCCCTCTCTTTATCCGTAACATCACTATAATCCTTATCATCTCGCTTTCCAGTAGGAATAATAATTACCTTTTCTGCCGTACTCTCAAGGAGCTTTCCGATGATTCCAGTATGATCCTTATGAGGAGGATTGAATGCTCCACCGTACATTACCATTTCATGTGTCTTCATATACTTTTTATTAAGTGTTATATATACACTTATATATTCATATTTTCTTTGAAGTCAAATTTATTTATGTATACTTTACACTTATTGTACAAATCTTATGAAACGAACGAAGTCTTGTGATAATCGGTGCAATTGTTTCTGCATCGAGATGCTTATTTAATTGTTTCTGCATCGAGATGCTTATTTATCTGACCAAAAATACCATGTTTTTTATCTGCTTCTTTGAGTCCATGATTGTCACTTCAGAATGTTACCATACCCCCTGTTCTTCGGACAGTATCCACAATTGCATCCTTCCATTCTGGACTCGCGAGTGCATTTACCTCATAATTATGGATTCCTGCATCTGAGATAATCGGGACAATTCGTTCTCGAAAAGCCTCTATCCTCTCAAAGTTATTTGTTGCACCATAATCCCTTATCAACTTTTTAGTGCATGAGAAATTCGGATGAGCAATCGAGAGAATAGCCCCTTCACTCTCTGCAATTCATGCAATTACATCGAGTTCCGGCTCATATCGAGGAATTCTATGATATCAAATTTCTGCATAATCACCATTTTCACGCAAACACTCTCGCATAAAATCAAGTTCCGAAGTAACAGTGCCACTTGTAAGATCAGAAACCAATTCTAGTGTCTTTTTTTGTCTCCAGAGGTACTGGGCAATATGCCAATTCGTGGCACTCTCTGGAGACATCTTCGAGGCTACTATCCAGGCAAAAAAATCCGTTTCATTGATGGGAAATCATCGAGCCTGCAACTTCTCTATCTGCCCACGAATCTTGTATTGTCTTTTCGTAACAATATCATTCACAATCGAACGAATCTGTTCAGAAAGAACTGGAGCATAGCATGTTACATGGAGAGAAAGATTCAGTGCATCACTGTGGGCTGAAATTGCTGTTGCCCAAATTGCTATGAATTCATAGAGCACGAGCTCCTTCAACAAAGCCTGGTGAAAATCTATCATGATTCGTTGTTGCCCAAACACCTTTTTTCTGAGGATCAAGTTCAAGTATCCCTACAATTCTCTCCTCATTCGTCAGTATACCATCCGAATCGGTTGTATGAAAGTGGAGATCAGAGTAGAATTTTTCCATAGATATCATAAAATCAAAAATTATTATTCGAGTGTCATTCCTTGTTCTTCGTAGATTTTTGCATCCCAACGCTCGCGATATGATTGTTCGATAAAAAGTCGTACTCACCTGGATGCACGCTCTATCACGAGTTCAAATGGACGAGATTCCATAGAGACAATTCTGCGATTATCCACAAGGATATCGATAGGGGCCTCTCGGGTAGTATCATTTTTGATACGAACTCGCCCCTTATCTGGGATTACCGTCGAGTGAAAATCACGAGGAAATGTATTCCCGAGTGGAGTAAGTACATTCAAGTTAGCATTGTGTGGAAGGATTACTCCACCATAACTTCGACTCCATCCAGTAGAACCCGCGGGTGTCGATATCATAAGCCCATCTCCCGAATATCGTTCGATAATCTTGCCTCGTTGAGCAAATGAAAGATGTACTGAGCTCGCATCACCTGCGCGTGTTACATAGACCTCATTAAAAGCATGTCCATGAACATGTTCCTCCCCTATATGTACATCAGCATGAAGAATCGGATATTCCCGTGCTGAGAAAAAGAGCTCACCCTGATCAAAAATACTCTGATCATGGAGAAGGAATCATTTTGTACCAAAATTTATCCCAAGAATAGAACATTCATCTCGATGAGCTTCTTTTGCTACGTGTACAAAAAGACCATCTCAACCAAGCACAATATAAGCACGTTCTTCTATCGATTCTTGGAGTTTTCGAATATTCGGAGACGCGAGAAACTCCTGTATCTTTGCGATATTTCGAGAACGAGAATCATAGAAAAAAGACAGGTGGCCTCGTTCATCTTTGAGTGTAAATTCATGTTGATTCATATACGTTATGATAAAATTTTATTTTTGATTGTAGCATAATTTCGAGAAAAATGCACTCCATTTTGTGATTCTTCAAGGTCATACCCAAAAGCCCTGCGACTCACGGTCAAAATCGGTGGAGCCTGAATGCGCTTGAAGTAAGATATCTTGTAATTCTTCCAGATACGTTCGAGATCTGTGATGAACGATTCATTGGTAGGAAAATATCCATCTGGACCCACTATCTTTCGAGGAGCACCGATAAGTGTATCAAGTTCTCATTTTAGAAGCGCTTCAAGAATATCAGCAGGATCTCGTCGCATCTCGATAAGTTGGAAAAGGAGTTTATCGTGATATTCAAAGATGAATGGATCTCCCTTTCCTTCATCTACCGCTTGATCATGAGAAAGTTCTGCGGAAGGTGGAATATCACAGATTCGACTCAATGTCGGAAGCTGATACTTCCCTGCGAGATATCTCGCAAGTTCGAATACCTGTGTCTTGTAGAGATCGGCTATTGGCGCAATCGAACCACTCACATCTCCATAGAGGGTTGCATATCATTGTGCCACTTCGGTCTTGTTTCCGTTGTTCGTAAATACAGCACCGAGTGAGGCAGCTACTCCTGCGAGTACACGAGAACCACGATCACGAGCCTGTATATTTTCAGCCACAAGCCCCGCAGTCGATACTCCAAATACTCCTTCAATCTGTGCTCGAGTATAGTCCACACTTTCTTGAATCGGGATAATCCTATAATCCACACCGAGTTCCCTGGCAAGATCTGATGCGAGTCATTTTGTGGTTGCTGAATTGTATTCACTCGGCATATTCACCGTTGTTACATTTTCTGGACCAAGAGCGAGTACAGCAATTGTAGCAACCACGGCAGAGTCTATTCCACCTGAGAAGCCCGATGACAACTTTCTTCTGTCCGATACGGTTCATAAAATCCTGAAATCCCGTCATAAGAGCCATTGCTATCTTCTCGATTTCTGTTTCCCCATTCGTAATTGTTTCATCCACCTGGTATACTCCAGCACGAAATCATGGTGCCTGAAATATCTTTTTTCCATCATGATACACGGGACTTGCTCCATCGAAGACAAATATATTTTTGCCGTTATTTTGTACTCAGGCATTATTTGCATAATAGAGATCAATTCATTCACTCTGACGTGCAAGGAGTCTATCACGCTTCGATTGTTTTCCGATACCATACGGCGAAGCAGAGACATTTACAATCATATCAGCTCCATTTTCTTTGAGGAGTTTTACAGGTTTCACAACATAATCATCATCCCACATATCCTCACAGATAATCACTCCGATTCGACGCCTCACACCATCTATCACCATCTCAAATGGTTGATAATATTCCTTCATATCACTGAGACCCTTCCCTTCCTCGAATGCTAGATCCCGAAGTGAAGTAAAATGTCGCTTGTCACGGAATTCACGATAGTTTGGCATGAGTGTCTTAATAATAGAACCATCACCAAGCCCCCCAGGAACAAGAATCCCATTCTGTGCAACAAATGCTGCATTGTACTTACGGAGACGACCATCTTCATTCACTCTATTCGCATCGGTTTTTACATTTCCCCAGATGGTACCAAGGGCAAGACGACGAGTCTCATCGATAATCTCTGCATTCATATCTTCACATTCTCGGACGAATGTGTCATTCTCCCACTCATCCCCGAGCATATATCCTGGAAGTGCAAGTTCAGGAAATATCACGAGCTCACTTCCCTGTTCTTTCGCGAGCGACATATCTTGCTTCATCTGTCTGAGATTCTTTTCTGGTTGTCCTGCTTGGACATTCATCTGTGATATGCTAATCATATGCAATATTGTTAATTGTAAATATTACACTTAATATAGAGGAAAAATAGAAGCAAACGAATCTGGCTATTTATTAAGTGTTATATATACACTTATATCCTTTTCGATTTAAAAGTCAAAAGAAAAAGTTGAGAATTTAGACTATATATGTGCCTTTAGGGAAGGTTTTTTTCACAATTCAAACTACATGATTCTCGTTATCTTCATCAAGAACAAAATCTTTATGTTCATTATTAAAGGAGCGCAAAACAACTTTTCCTCAATCACTAATCACCTTCTTAATCTTGGGAATACCGTCATTAACTATAAGAACTTTATCCTCTGGGTTATATCATTCTTGTACTTTAATCAGTACAAAATCTCCATTATCAATAAATGGTTGCATTGAATCACCTTTAGCTCTTGTAATAAAATACTCATCCTGTAACATCGGATTAATAACATCTTTATCTACTGGAAGTTTCTTTTTTGGATATTCATCTAATATGGCTTCTCCAGCATTTCCACATTGAGCAAAGCCAAAAAATGGAAGATAAATCTTATTATCATTCTCAGATATCTTTGCTACTTGGAATCATCAAAAAGGATTTCTTTTGATAAATCATCATTTTTCTAATTGACTCAATTTATCTTGCACCTTTTGTGGATGATCCAATCAGACCTCATTACCAATATCCATAAGAGTAAAGGATTCGTCGGTATTACTACTGAGAAATGCTAGAATATTTTTATGAAAAGAATTGAGAATCATGGTGATTTTTTGTGAATTATATGAAAATCCCCCTTATTTACAAGTTTATTTTCTTGAAAATAACAAAATAGGAAAATCTCTGAAAAATGTTTTGACTTTACTTAAAAACCCAATATCTTGTATCTAAGAGCCATTTTTAACCACAAAAAAATGGCTCGTGATGGAGCTATTAGTTTCAGATATTGTTTAACGCAAGAACATGTTATCGAAAGTAATAAAGAAATCAAGTTTATTTCGTGGCTAACCCAAAAGTCCTATGAGCAAGATTCATCTTACTCCAGGTACAGAAACACCCCGTTCTGGTCAATACTGACTAGTATGACCTCGAGGTGGTACCGCGGGAAATGGAGAAATTACAGCCGTAAGGTGAAAGCCTCTCCCTCCTACTCCAAAACCTGGAATGACTTATGTATTAGTAGACCCCACTAAACATAAGTAGTTTAAATATCCCACATGAGTGGGATATTTAAACTTTACTCTGGTTGGCGCAATTTTTACTTCGTTACTATATATTTCTATGTTTACCAATTTTACTAAAACTTTTTCTGAATCTGAGAAGCTCGCTGTATGGAATAAGTGATGAGTAGATTCTCAGTATGATTCTAATATGTGGCGTTTTGATAAGTGCTGAGCTTGGATGAAGTTCTCTGACTACGGTAATAGAAACTCAAAATATGGCTGGGAAATTGACCATATAGTCCCTACTTCCAAAAACTGAAGTGATGATATATCAAACCTACAGCCTCTACGTTGGGAAAATAATGCCGCAAAAAGTGACGGACAACTTGTCTGTGCTGTCTGAACATGAAAATTCTAATATAGAGGAAATCATAAAAATAATTAACAACCATTTCTGATTGTTGATTATGAGAGTCCGGCGATTTCGCGACGTATATTTGCTATAAGATTGGTGGTGAGCCTATCAGCAGCCCACTCCGTCTTATATATCTTACCATCTTGTGCAAGAACTGGCTCGAGGAATTTCTCACGACGAGCCGTCTCGAATGCAAGACCAGACATCACTGGAGCAAACTCCGAACGAACATCTCAACCATAGATACGATATCGTTCCCATGACGAACCGAGGATAGCCATATCTACATCATGCATCACTCTCGATATGAGTCTCTCGGGAACATGGACACGCCCATGACGAGTTTCCTTGATGAGGTCTTCGATATCTTCGAGATGATTCATATTCACCCCATACTTCTCCAGATACCGAATCCAGATTCGAGCACTATTGGACTCATTGGTTCTGTATCGTTTTGGATCAACTGCATATTCGAGATCATGTCCGAGGAGTGCTCATCATATTTTCATAATTTCTTCGTCCGAGAGATCGAGATCGATCGCCATCTGAAAAAGTATTGTGAGGGATTCTACGATATGTTCCCAGGTATGATAGTACCTGTGTGACTCGTTGTATTTGGATTGTAAGAAATTCAGATGCTCACGCATATTTCCCTGTATTCCGAGCTTCGAGAGTATCCACGTTGCTCGGAGTTCTCCATATCGGTCAATCTGATTGAGGAGTTGGAAGAATGTTTTTCTTGTATCATAAGCATCCGTTCCATCTACAAGCTCGAGAGATCCATGTGATTCCTCATCAATCTGAGATTGTACCATCGATGAAACTTGTTCTCGTGATGGTTGGGACTGAATCATCGAAGCGATATATTCACGACCCACACTATCTCACTTTCGCTCATATCGTCGCATCAGTCGATCGATGCGTACGGATTCATTCGTATCGACGAAGAGAATATTGTTGTGAGCAAGACGAGAAAAAGAAAATCACTCCTTAATAATCCCATCGATGAGGATGATTCCCTGGAATCACTCAATCATATCACGATAGCGGAACTCGATAGCTTCTATCATGATGGCATCCAATTTTTGGAGTTGTTCAGTCTGAATATGTCCTGAAGCATCCTTGAGTTTCTCGCGGAGAATCATCTTATCAACCCAGTTGCCATCTGGAGAGATATCACTCCCAAAGGTGGCACGAAGTTTCTGTCTGACTCACTGGTAATATGGTTCATTGAGCGTTGTATAGATATCGAGTCAGACTTGGTCAAGTTCGATATATTTCACACCTATTCCCACATTTCGAGCTTGTTCCTCGAGAGAACGGGAAATCGTCGACTTCCCTGCTCACATACCTCCAGCGATATAGACTGGATATTGCGAGAGGAGCCTCGATGTGAGTGCTTCTTGTACATCAAGCGATACAACACTGCTTGGATTATGATTCGCCTTCATGAGCATCTTTGCAGCGGACGACGAAGCATATTTGAGTTCTTCATCTGCCCCAAAGAGAACTGTTTTAATTTCAGGATACTCTAGAGTGTTGAAGTGTTCAAGCTGTGCCTCTGCCAATTCATCGAGAGCATCTCTCTGTCCTCGTACCATTTTATAGATTCCATTCCGTTTCATCCATCTTGCGGTCGAACCAGGAATACGAACAACTGAGAGTGGATCAATCCCCTCTTTTCCTACTGCTGTCTGAAGGAGACGAACTCGTTCCTGGAGGGTAAATGCTGGAGATTTGCCAGGATTCACTGCAACACCTACCCGCACATCGAATTGTTCATTCGCACGAGCAATGATATCTTCATGTCCACGAGTCACGGGATCGAATGATCCCGGATAGAGTGCCGTCTGCTTCATAGAAATACAAGTTATGATTAATAATCAATATATATTATTTATATATTTGTCAATATCCTATTTCCTTCTGAGAATCTTCTCTATGAGTGGTGCGATCGATATTACTCGCATATTCACAAGTGCCTTCGCTCGATCGATATTTGCAGGAATAGTATCGGTTACCACGATTTCATCGAGCTCGCTCGCGAGACGGATATGTGAATCACTAGGAAAGACTCCATGAGGAGCAAATGCTCGAACCGAAGTAGCCCCCATAGCCCGAAGCATATGTGCCGTCTCGATAAGAGTCGCCCCTGTCTGAATGAGATCATCGATAATAATCACCTTTTTTCATTTTGGATCTCACTCTTTGAGTGTCACAATACGCTTCTCACCATCTCGAATCTTTCCACAGATAATACGAGGAACATCGGGAAATATATCCTTGAATCGCTTCGCAGCGCCATCATCCGGAAAAGCAATAACTTCTCACTTCTTAAGCTTCAAAAGTCCAGTTGTTGTATGAAGCTCTGCATTGATACGATCAGGATTGAAGAGTGATTGTTCTACGAGGGCATGAATATCGAAGATATGGACCGAATTCTTTGCATCACGTCCAGAAGGAAGCGAAGAGATGAGATGAGCAAAGGCATGCGCTGTCTCTGTCTCTCCTTTTCGCTCAACCCGTTCAGAAGTTCCCATCGGAAAATATGGGAGAATAATACGAACCTTGTCTGCGGTATTTTTTACGAGATTGAAAAGAGTATTATAGTGTTCAAAGAGCTCATCCGCCTGAGAAAAATCTCCAATATACGTCACATCACGATGTTCAATATCCTTTTTCACATTCGGAAATCGGAGATTTGGAGTGTTATCAGGAAATCGGAGAAATTCAGCACTTCCCTTCTCAAATCGCTTTGGATTATTTGTGACAACCGTATCAACTAAGGAATCAAAACGAGGATGTCCAAGAATTGTTTGTTTCATATTCAATTTTTTGTTATACCACAACCTTCTGACTCTCCATACCTTCAACACCAAATGTCCTCTTAAATAAATCTACCCTATCAGGGGAACCCATCGCTTTATTTGGATTATCTGAGAGCTTTACACAGGATGTCCATGTTCCATCTTTTCTCTGAACTGCATCGGGCTTGATCACCACCGAGAATGAACCAAATGGACCAAAATTCTCTTTTTCGCGAGGAAATAATCACTTGGTATTATTAGTGAGACCAGTTCCCCATCCGTACGTGAGCTTCCCCACCATTCAAGAACATTTTTCTGTAATATCTCGTATAGATGTTGCATCGAGTCCATCGCTCGGGATTCCCATCTTCTTGGATGGATCTTGTCCATTTGCAAGGAGAAAATTCACATATTCAGGAATTGCAATAATCGGATCCTTGGAATCAAATCGAGTTCCTACGTGTCCTTCGATGATATCCTTTGGAGCATTTTTGTAGTAAAAACTGGTTCCAAATGTATCTGGAAGAAGGATAGCAAGCTCCGGAAAATGAGCCATCCACTGTCTATCAACACTATACATTGTATCGATAATATCCTCTGGAGTATCCTGAAGTGCCGTCGGAATCATACGAAGTTCATGTGCATTCGTGCCACGAGGATTATTGTGTCCAAACTCACGAGCCAACATGACATTTGAAGTTCCAACACACTGATTTGGAAGCTCGTTCTGAAGTATCTCAAGTACTTGACGATGAATATCTGTACTCGCTGCCCTGCGGGTTCCAAATTCTGAAAATGTAATACGTGGATCAGCTTTCACAGTATCAATATCAGCATAGAGACGTCCCATAAGGCTATTCATAATACGATTCCATTCCACACTGGTAATCTTTGCTTTCTTTGTATACGAAGAAAGATAGAGACTATTCACAATCTTGAGTGCCAATATCTCCCACATCATAGATGTTGGCCAACTTCCCTCGAAAGAAAGGTTATATCCACCTATTCCATCCGACTCAAGGAGATAATCAGGCAAACGGAATGTTTCGAGGAATTTAAGTGTCTCTTCACGAAGAAGTGGGCGTCCACCTACTGATGTCATTCCACGAAGGTAAGAAATATCTGCAGGACTTACTCATGCAATCGAACGAGTAGCATCGAGTTGTGCACGGAATTCTGCTTCAGGGATAACATTTGCAAGTTGTATATCCTGGTTTCGCACTTTCATCTTCCAGCGCACATTCAAGTTCGCATATTCTGGATGAGCTAATATAAAATCAAGCATAAGAAACTTGTAGACATCGTTATTGAGGAGGCTCTGCACTTCTGCCTCATCTCGGGCAGGTGCAAAGGAATTTTGAAGTGTATATGGAAGTGAAGTGCGCATAGGATGAAAATTATGAAGTGTAATATTTACGTTTATTTAAGAGGAAATTTTTACTCACATATCTGCGAGTTCACGGAGCTTATCTTCTCCCGTTGGAAGATTTGGTACGTTGACCGCTGCAATTCATGAACGAAGAACTGTAACATCAAATCCAAGATTTTTCGCATCTCGTGCCGTTGCAAATACACAGAAGTCAGTGGCAAGTCAGACTATTTTTAGTACCTGAACATTCGATGCTCGGAGAATCTGTTCCAGTGAACGAGATGAAGAAAGGACTTCAAATCATTCTTTTTCATCACCCGAGAGTGCATCTACTCATTCAAAACCAGAATATCCATCATTACTATTTCGAAATCACTTGTATATCTCTGTATCAATCATACTAGAATCAATTCCATCTATATATGCTGCTCATGGAGTATTTGCAACACAGTGTACTGGCCAATTATCAAAGTGAAGTGTTTTCTCAGGGTGCCAATCGCGAGTTGCTATAATGAGTCATGATGCATTTTTTATAAGATTCATCTGTTCCTGGATGGAACTTGCTAAACCGCGTGCCCCATTCACTGCAAGGGATCCCCCTTCTGCAAAGTCGTTCTGGTAATCTACGACTATAAGTGCTGTATTGCTCATAGAAATAAAAGTAAGGATATAAAGGTGTAATTATTAAACTTATTAAGTGAGAAAATATTTAAGCCATCCATTGGCCTTTCTTTTATTAAGTGTTATATTTACACTTGTAAATATATGAAAAAATGATTACTTGTCAAAAAGAAATTGTAATTTTATTATTTCTTATATTTTCTTTCATAAAAAAATCCCGGAAAATCCGAGATTATTTACGACCACCTTGAGAGATATGATACTTGTGACTGAGCTGATGCATGGCAGAATACTTGAGAAGCTCATACTCGAGTTCGATGAGCCTATGTGGATCAACAGTAGCGCCATTTTCTTTTCGATATTCTTTGACAAGATTTTCTGCTTCTTTCTTCTGGGATTCAATATACTCAAGATCCGTGAGATTATCAGCATCCACAACAACATCCGCAACGATAGTACATACTTCAGGAGTGATATTGAGAACACCTCCACCAGTTGCATATTCTGCTGTGTGTGGCTTATTTCCAATGAAATACTCGACAAACATAACTCCTGGACGAATAGCCGAGAGAATCGGTTCATGTCCAGGAAGAACAGTGATCTCACCCGCCTCAGTCATGAGACGAATCTGAGAAAACTTCTCAGCTGAAAGAATATTTCCAGATGCTGAAGTAATAATAAGATTCATAATTTATAATTTTTCGAGAGATACAATAAGACTATTTTTCAGCAGTTTCTTTTTCGAATGCTGCCTTCACATCATCGATTGTCCCTTTATACATGAAGAATCGTTCCGCAATATGATCTACGTCACCTTCGATAATCATCTTGAATCCACGAATTGTATCATCGAGCTTCGCATATACACCTGGAGTACCTGTGAATTGCTCCGCAACGAAGAATGGCTGAGAAAAGAAACGTTGAATCTTACGTGCGCGAGATACGGTGAGCTTATCGTCTTCAGAAAGTTCATCCATACCGAGGATGGCAATGATATCCTGAAGTTCCTTATAACGTTGAAGGATTTTCTGACAGTTACGAGCCACATTGTAATGCTCTTCACCCACAACTTTCGGTGTGAGAACGGTAGAAGTAGAATCGAGTGGATCTACCGCAGGATAGATACCAAGTTCTGCAATGGAACGATTCAATACTACAGTTGAGTCAAGGTGAGCAAATGTGTTCGCTGGAGCCGGATCTGTGAGATCATCGGCTGGAACGTATACCGCCTGAACAGATGTAATCGAACCATTTTTTGTCGATGCAATACGTTCCTGAAGTGCACCCATATCTGTCGCGAGAGTTGGTTGGTACCCTACTGCAGATGGAATACGACCAAGAAGAGCAGAAATCTCAGAACCAGCTTGAGTAAAGCGGAAAATATTATCCACGAAGAGAAGAACATCACGCTTTTCTACATCACGGAAGTACTCAGCCATCGTGAGACCAGTGAGGGCTACACGAGCACGAGGTCCTGGCGCTTCGTTCATCTGTCCGAATACCATGGCAGTTTTGTCGATCACTCCTGAATCTTTCATTTCATGGTAGAGATCATTTCCTTCACGAGTACGTTCACCAACTCCAGCAACTACAGAATACCCGCCATGTTCTGATGCAATATTATGGATGAGTTCCTGCATGATCACTGTTTTTCCGACTCCGGCACCTCCGAAGAGACCTACTTTTCCTCCCTTCAACATCGGAGCAATAAGATCTACTACCTTGATACCTGTTTCGAATACTTCAGTCTTCGTAGAAAGTTCTTCAAAAGAAGGAGAAGAACGATGAATCGGATCTTTTCTTTCTGTTTTTGGAGCATCCATCTCATCGATCGGATCACCAAGCACATTGAACATACGACCAAGGACTCCATCACCAACTGGCACAGAAATAGGAGCACCAGTCGCAACTACCGTAAGTCCGCGCTTCACTCCATCTACAGGATTCATCGCAATTGTACGTACAACTCCATCTCCCAGTTGCTGTTGAACTTCGAGAATGAGTTTATGTGGAGCTCATTGAACTTCGAGCGCTTCATAAATCTCAGGAACCTTTCCTCCTGTGAATTCAACATCGACGACGACACCAATAATTTTTGTGATTATACCTGTATGAGACATAAGAAAATTGTGAATAATAAATTATGAATTATGAATTTCGAAACTTATTCAATAGGTCATAAAACCTGAAGAAGATGGCAATATCGAAACGTAAGAAATACCCATTTCCCGATTAACGCGCGAATTATATAGAAAGAAGGAAGAAATGCAAAGCAAAATATAGAGTTTTTTCTATGAAAACATTCTCCATAAATATTCTCATTCCCCCTATCCTCCAATTATCTCATTCATGAATCCATCGCCACATTCGAAAGTCGATCTGCTTCCTTATTTTGTTCACGAGGAATATGCGTAAAAGAAATGTGTCCACCCCACTTCCCTATTCTCTCCTGAATATCCAGAAATATTTCTTTTAATTGTGCATTTTTGATTTTATAATTGCCCGAAAGTTGTTCGATCACGAGTTTGGAATCAGCATACAATTCGATCTCCGTTGCTCCAAGCTCAATAGCGCGACTGATACCGAGGAGAACCGCAGTATATTCAGCAATATTATTCGTCGCAATACCCAAGGACTTATATCGACGTTCTATCACTTGTCCATCCGCTGACGACAAAAAAACTCCACACCCCGAAGGACCTGGATTTCCACGAGATCATCCATCTGTATAGACAATATATTTCATAACTATGCAAGATCTTCCAATTGAAGAAATTGTGGTGTAAGATAGTAAATAAATTTGAGAGTTCCGGGTTTGACATCTTTCCAGTCAGAACACTCAGGAAGCGAAAGTATGATAACTGATCATTTTTTCATCGACGGAACTGATTCACCAGAGAGAAATGCCGCAAAATCACTGAGATCGTCATTGTGTCCAACAATAACAAGAACATCACAATCTTTTTTTGTCTTCTTGACAATATTCATGTGAATATTCATCGCATTTCTCGTAGGAAGGATATTTTCATTATACAAATCGTCTACATATTCCACTGTATCAAGTGAGAATTTTTTGGCCAAATCAATAGCAGTACTCTTTGTACGAGCGGACGGACTCGCAACGATACGATTCGGCCTCACTCCAATAAGTCGCAAATAATTGGCAACCATTTTATTGGAGTTTTCGCCGATAGAACTCAAAGGCCTATCGAAATCTTCACCTTGCCATTCGTTTCGCTCGATTGCCTTTGCATGCCGTACGAGGATGATTTGTTTTTTCTTCAGATTACAAAACATACCCGACATTATACAAGAAATCCCCAAGAGTAAAGCTTGGAGATTTCTTTTTGCCTTGCATTTATCATTTATCATTTACAATTTATCATTTTCTAATTATCCTTCATACTTTCCACTCCGCTCACAATCTCAGAAACTTCTTTTGTGATAGCAGATTGACGAGTTTTATTATAGACAAGTGTAAGTCCAGCAGCTTTCTTATTTGCACTATCTTTTGCATTTTTCATAGCCACCATTCGAGCTGCATGTTCAGAAGCCTTCGCTTCCAATAATGTCTCATGGAAAATCGCATCGAAAATCATCGGGATAGTGAATGAGACAATCGTCTCAACATCTGGTTCAATCGTAAAGTCACCTTCATAGGAATCATTCTGATATTTCCCGCCAGCAACCCGTTCCAAGAAAGTGAATATCTCATCTTTTTGGACTGGAAATATTGGCTTCACCACGGGAAGCTGCGTAATAGCAGAAACGTAGTGATTATAAATCACAGAAATCTTTGAATATTTTCCCGTTTTCCATTCCTCGATAACCGTACGAACCATCCTTCGAGATTCCGCTGGAGTGAGTGGATCATCTATTTCATCAGAAAAATCGGCGAGAAGATTTTGCCCTGTACGGAGAATAAAGTCACGAGCTCGTTTTCCTATGGTAATATAGTCATATTCACGTGTATATGGAAGATCACCATCATCTCGGATATACTCTGTTGCCTTTTTGAAAATATTTACATTGTATCCTCCACAGAGTCCTTTTTGAGAGGCTACAAGAATGAGAAGTTCTTTTTTGGCATCTTTTGGAACATGTGAATATACACCAAGAATGTCATCATTTTTTGCGGTTTTTCCCAGTATAGAGAGAGTCGCAAGAGCAAATGGACGAAGTGAAAGAACACCATCTTGTGCCTTTTTCATCTTCACAGTAGAAATAAGCTCCATGGCTTTCGTGATTTTCCCTGTATTTTTGACGGATTTGATTCGAGATTTGATTTCTTTTCCTGATGCCATAAATAAGTAATTATTACTGTAATTTTGTCATTCTCCGCAAGGAGAATCTCTTATGAACTATCTCTTAAGATGATTTAAAAAGAGATTTCTCGACTTCATTTCATTTCGCTCGAAATGACAAAAGAAATTATTTCTTTTCCGTAAAAAGCTTTCCGAAGTTCTCGAGGAATTCCTTGAGTGATGCTTTTGTTTCATCAGAGAAATCACGGGATTCACGGATGGCTGTGAGAATCTTTTCTTCACGATCGAGTGCGAGATAGAGATCATGTTCATATTGACGAATCTGATCAACAGAAATATTGTCGAGATATCCATTTGAACCAGCGAAAATCATAGCAACTTGACGCTCGAAAGTCACCGGAGAATAAATATCTTGCTTGAGAATTTCTACCATACGTTTTCCACGTTCGAGTTGTTTTTTTGTATCTGCATCGAGATCAGAAGCAAACTGAGAAAAGGCTTCCAACTCACGATATTGTGCGAGAGTAAGTTTGAGTGTACCAGCATTTTTCTTCATCGCCTTTGTCTGGGCATCACCACCAACACGAGAAACAGAAAGCCCAACGTTAATAGCTGGTTTTACACCAGAATTGAAAAGTCCTGACTCGAGAAATATTTGTCCATCGGTAATGGAAATAACATTGGTTGGAACATATGCTGATACATCACCACCTTGAGTCTCAATAATCGGAAGTGCGGTCATAGAACCTGCACCAAGATCATCAGAAAGCTTCGCAGCACGCTCGAGAAGACGAGAGTGAAGATAGAATACATCTCCAGGATACGCTTCACGTCCTGGTGGACGACGAAGAAGAAGTGACATTTCACGATAGGCATTCGCATGTTTCGTGAGATCATCATAAATAATGAGTGCATGTTCTCCCTTGAACATGAAATATTCACCCATAGCAGCACCAGCAAATGGAGAAAGCCACTGCATCGCAGCAGGAGATGATGCACCCGCAGCAACAATGATTGTATAATCCATTGCACCTGCCTTGCGAAGTTCTTCCGCAATAGCAACCACTTTGGAATCTTTTTGTCCGATAGCAACATAGATACATTTCACACCATTTCCCTTCTGATTGAGGATAGTATCGATAGCAATCTGGGTTTTTCCTGTCTGACGATCACCAATAATCAATTCGCGTTGTCCACGTCCGATTGGTACCAGCGCATCAATCGCCTTGATACCAGTAGCCATTGGTTCATGAACATGCTTACGACTCATAACACCAGTAGCGACGAATTCTGCTGGACGATGCTCTGAAGCTTTAATTTCTCATTTTCCATCGATAGGATTTCCGAGTGGATCCACGACACGTCCGAGGAGTGCCTCGCCCACTGGAACTTCGAGGATTTTTCCTGTAGCAGTTGCTACCATTCCCTCATGAATTCCTTCGAATCCAGAAAGGATAACAATACCAACTGAGTGTTCTTCAAGATTCATGGCAACACCACGAGCACCAGATTCGAATGCCACTACTTCATTGTAGGCAACATTCTTGAGTCCGACGACTTTCGCGATACCATCACCGAGATAGACCACTTCTCCCGCATTCACTCTCGATGGAGAAAGATCGGCGGTATCAATCTCTCGTTCGAGAGATTTTATGAGGTCAGAAGCAAGCTGTACAGGAGATTGAGACATAAAAAGATATATTAGGTTTTAGATTTTAGATACGAAATACATATCTGAAAATTAACTATGAAAAAGATGGGAAAGTTTCTGAAATGATACTTCGACAATATCATCACCATAATGAAAACGGACGCCAGCAATAAGTTTTGGATTTTCTCGAAAAGTAATCGCATCCTGAGATCCTGAATATTCACTGAAATATTTTTTGCAAAAAGTCTCAGTATATTTCTTCAGAAGCACATCTTCGATTCCGGGCGCATATTCTACATAAGGAATCATCTCAGTAACCACGCGAGGATCTGAGAGAACTGCGCGATGTCCTACCTGGCGCAAAGAGTTCTTGTAGTTCCTCAGAACACGAAGCGTATCTGTGAGAAACTCGCGAGAATATGAAGAAAGTTTAGGGGTCGTCATAAAAAAATGGAAGAATTACGAGAGAGAAATATCTTTTGTCTGAGCCTTGAGAAATTCTGTGTGATCTTTTGTATTCTCACCAAAAATCTTTGCGTTCAATTTGAGTGCAATATCGACAATTTTCGTTCGGAGTTCATCTGCCATAACTTTGCGTTCATGATCTACATCAGCAAATCCCTTTGAACGCGCGACATCAGCATCAGCATGAGCCTTTGCAATAATCTCCGCACTTTCTTTTCGAGCATTTTCGAGAATCTCAGAAGCAGTCAATCGAGCATCGACTTTGGCTTGGTCGACGATATTCTCAGCCTGAGCATGCGCTTCTGTGACGATATGCGCAGATTTCTGAAGTTTCTCTTCGAGAGATTTTCTATTTTTCGCCTCTTCATCGAGATACTTGAGATATGGACGAAAAAAGTAAACCGAAAGAACTCCAATAACTATTGCAATATTGATCGTCTGGATAATAAATGTCGGAATATTGATGAGATCCATAAAAAAGGAAGGTTAGAAAGGAGAAAATCTCCTACAAGGAAAAAGACTACTTAATAAGAAAGAGAGCAAGAAACGCAAGAAGACCAAGGAGTTCGGCAAAGGCAAACGCCATAAGCATAGGAGTAAATACTTCCTTTGAAGCGGCTGGATTGCGTCCGATAGCATTGAGTGCAGCAGCACCAATAAGACCAATACCAATACCAGGACCGATGATGGCAATGAGAGCGATACCCTTAGCAAGAGCTACAGCTGAAGTTGGTTCCATAATAGAAAAGGAAAAAGGATAAATAAGAGTGTCCTGAAAGTCAGGATAGAATCTTCGAAGAGACCGAAGACTCCGTTCTGGCTTTGAGATTTAGTGAGATTCTTTGGTGATGGATTCTTTCAAGTATACCGCCGCAAGTGTCATGAATATAAATGCTTGAAGGAATGCAACGAGAAGTTCGAAAAACCAAAATGGAAGAACGAGAACACCGCCAATACCGTAGAGTCCGTGAAGTGGAAGCATTGTTCCAAGGTATGCAATAACTCCAATGAGTGCTACTCCTGCAAAAATATTCGCGAAAAGTCGAACTGAGAGAGAAATAATACGAGTGAACTCTCCAAGAAAATGAATCCAACCAACGGGAACATTAATAATCTTTTCAATCATTCCATGACCCGAGAAATTGAACAAGTAATGCATAAAGTGATGGATTGGTCACTTTATGATAATTGCAGTTGCCTGTGCGATAATAATAGTTGCAAGTGCCATGACGAGAGTTGTTGAAATTTCTGCATTTATCGGACGAAGATATGTGCGAAGTGATGGAATCGACATAGTCACATAATCGAAAATCAATCCGACAATATTCCCTGCAAAAATAAATACAAAGAATCCGGCAACAAGCGGAAGAAATACTCGTACTGCTTTTTTGCTATCGAGAATTCCTGTGAGAAAATTGTCGAAACGAGTCACAATATCAAGACCAAGAGAACGAAAACGAGGAATCAAGTTCGTACGAAGCGCAATCTGAAACAGTGCAACAAAGACAAAAATCACAGCCATCACAATCCAAGTCGAGAAAACAGTAGTCGTGATAGGATATCCTGCAATCTGCCAGTCATGAATTGGCTCTCCAGTGACGGCCAAAATATGAGGACTTGCTTCGTGAGCTCCTGCATGTGCTTCGCCAGAAACAGCAACTTCATGTGCTACTTCGAGAGTCTCTGATGTGGTTTCGGTTTGGATACCAGACATAGTTTGTGTTTTGAGAAATCGCGCGAAGTATATAGAAAGACGTTTGTTTTGCAAGTTTTTCTTGAGGAGAAAATATCGTTTAAAAAAATCCCTGAATTTCTTCAGAGACTTTTCATTTTTCTGCCAATGTCGATAATCTTAAATCTTGAATTCTTAATTTTGAATTTTTTCTATTCCCCCATCACTACACATCCTGTCTTCTCGGAAGAGAGATCTGCTTCTTTGAGCTTGTATTTTGTCACTGCTGGTTCTGAGGAACCGAGCGCCACAGCAATCTCATGTGCGAGTTCGCCATAGGTGACGAGAAGTCTTGGTTCGATTTTTTCGAGAACGACCTGCATGGATTTCGCACCTGGCATGACGAGGACATCGACATTCCCGAGAAATTCGAGAATATCACCAGAAATCTCGGTAACAAGAGCTGGAATATATGCTATCCAATATCCTTCGACTCGAAAGTGATAATAGTTCACTCCATTTTCTGCATGAACATAGAGGAGAAAACCTCCTTTCTCATATTCTCCAGGAATATCGACAGACATACCATCAAGCACGAGAGAACTGCTTGCGATTTCGATAATCTTCTTATCTGACTCGATTGTGAGCGCATTGTTTTTGTAGAGGAATTCCATAAGTATAGTTGGTTAGTTGGTTAGTTGGTTAGTTGGTTAAACTATAACTAAGTCAAATTAAAAGAATGTATAAGTCTAGTGAGCATTTTTCCTACTATAGCCAATTCATTTTCGAGTAGAATATAGTCTTCATTTGAAATAAATCAAAGATTTTTTGCTATCAGGAGTTGTGTATCTACTTCTGCACAAGATCCACGAGCGATATATAAGGAAATAAACTTGCTCTTTTTCCGTACCTCTAGCACCTCATTCTGCAATATTACTTGGAATCGATACGATTGCTCGTTTAATTTGATCTGTAATACCAAAGAGTTCAGATTTTGGGAATTTTTCAAGAAGCTTATAGGTTTCAGTTACAATATCTACACTTCTTTTCCAAACATTCAATTCTTTATGTGAATACATATGAAAAGGTTATACAATAACAATAACTTTTGTATCTAACCCACCATCCTACTAACACACCAACAAACTATTTATTACATAAAATGTTTATTTTTTTCGAGAAATCCGACAACATCAGGCTTCAAGAATATCTTCTTGAGTTCTTCTGGTTCGAACCATTTATATCCGATAAATCGCTCTTCGCGACGAGGACGAGGCTCAGATTTCCCGGTATATCGAACGAGAAAAAGGGAAACTTCTTTGTGGATGATTGGGGCACCTTCGAGATATCCGGCGATAAATGAATAGGCAATCTTGTTCATGAATTTGACGACATTGAGGTCTGATTCAGCGAGTCCAGTCTCTTCAGAGATTTCACGAACAGCTGTTTCGAGAGCACTTTCATTCTCTTCGATGTGTCATTTTGGGAGGACGTATTCGAGTTCGTTTTTCGCATTTTTCCATGCGAGCATCAGAACTTGGATTCTGTCTCAGATCTTTCTATACACCAAACCGCCAGCACTCTTTTCATGGAGTTCTGTCATAGGTATGATTTTAAAGTATTGGATGCATTATAGCAAGAATACTGAAAAAATCAAAAAACTTCTCGTCAAAAAGTTGCTTTTTCGGACTTTCTCTATAATCTAGGTATGTAATTTTTGGGGGGATTTCCCTTCCTCTTGGAGCTAAAACATAAATTATAATCTCACATTTATAATTTATAATTTATAATTTATAATTTATCATAATGCGTTTTCGTATTGGTACCCTTATATTCCGAAAAGCAATCGAAGCTGCCAGCCATGCAACTGGAGCCAATAATCTGACTCCAATTCTTGAGAATATTCTCATCGAAGCGGGATACAAAAAACTCACTGTGACAGGAAATAATCTCGAAATGGCAATTGAATATATTATCGAAGATGGAGTTGATGTGGAAGTAGAAGGCAAATTCACTATTTCTTCGAAATTTCTCACGTCCTATATTGCTCTTATACAAGATGATGAAGTCACGGTTGAACTCGAAAAGGGTGGAAGTCTCCGATTCGCGACAAAAGGAAGCGATACAAAATTCAAAGGAGCCAGTGCAGAGAAATTCCCAGTTATTCCTTCACTCGTCAAGAATTCTCCACTCACCATAGAAACAAAAGATCTCAAAGTAGCCATCGAAAAAACACTTTTTTCTACCGCTGACGGAGCGATTCGTCCTGTTCTTGCTGGTATTTATCTCAAACCTACAGAAGATGCTCTCATTTTTGCATCCACTGATAGTTTCCGTCTCTCAGAACTCCGTGTTGCTGGAAATGGAAATAATGCAACACCTGTTATCATACCGAAGAAAACAGCTCAAGAACTCTTGCGTATCGTGAATGAAGAAGGTGAATCCAATGCTATAGAACTCTATTTTCATGAGAATCAACTCCTCGCGGTTCGCGGAAATATCCGACTCTCTTCTCGTCTCCTCTCGGGAAAATTCCCAGAATACGATGGATTTTTTCCAAAAGAACATAGCACAAAAACAACACTTCTCAGAAATGACCTCACAACCAGCCTCAAGCAAGCCAATCTCGTAGCACGTGAGAATAACTACAATACTCGAATCCGATCCAAACATGAAGGCGTCGTCGAAATCTCTACGGGAGACACGGAAGTTGGTGCATCGAGCATTTCCCTCACGGGTTCCGTCGAATGACACGAGGAAATCATCGGTATCAATGCACAATATCTTCTCGAAGTCCTCTCGGTCATGAAGGAAGACTATATCAGCTTCGAATACAAGTCTGCACTCTCCCCTATCGTCATCAAATGAGTTCCAGCTGAAGATGGAAAATACAGCTACCGACACCTCATCATGCCACTCAAAATATAATCATATTCACTCATACGTATAAATTACCCGAAAGATTATGCTCTCCCTCCTCAATACCCTCGAAAAACGTGTCATCGATAACCTTTCTCAGATAGATTCTGAGGAATCTCTTGTAGAATACAAAAATACGATTCTCGGAAAAACGGGCGAACTCACTGTCATCCTCAAAGGACTCAAAGACCTCTCCAATGAAGAAAAAGCAACTGTCGGGAAACGTGCGAACGAGATTCGTGATTCCCTCTCAGGAGCCATAGAAAATCGGAAGAATGTGATAAAACGTACAGAAATAGAATCAAAACTGCGCGAAGAATGGGAAGATATGACTATTCCCCTCACTCCAGAAAATGGTAGTCTTCATCCGATTACTCAGGTTCGCATGGATGTTGAGGATACATTTAGGCGTATGGGTTTCGATATTTATGAATCAACCGAAGTGACGACAGAATACCTGAACTTCGATGCGGTGAATGTTGCCAAGAATCATCCAGCTCGTGATATGCAAGACACATTCTGGCTCGAATGAGATGGAAATGTTCTTGCTACTCAGACTTCTTGCATGCAGAATCTTCTTCTCAAGAACCAGGAACCACCAATTCGAGTGATTATTCCTGGTCGTGTATTTCGCAATGAAGATGTCGATGCCACTCACGAGAATACATTCTACCAAGTAGAAGGAATTGTGGTAGATAAAAATATTGGAATGGGACACCTGAAGTTCACTATCAAAACCATGCTGTCTGATCTTTTCGGAAAAGAAGTCACGATTCGTATGCGTCCTGGATATTTTCCATTCGTAGAACCAGGAGTTGAGGTAGACTTCTCTTGTCCATTCTGCGATGGAGAAGGATGTCGAATCTGCAAGAAATCAGGTTGGATTGAATTCATGGGAGCAGGACTCATTCATCCGAATGTTATCCGCGAAGGAGGACTTGACCCAGAGATTTATTCAGGATTTGCCTTCGGTTTCGGACTCAATCGCCTTGTGATGATCAAGTATGGGATTCCTGATATGCGTTACTTCCAGAATCCAGATATCCGATTTCTCCGACAATTTTAGAGAAACGGTTAAATATTTGCACATTTCCAAGAAGTCTGCTATACTCATGGCAGACTTTTATTATGTTCCAAAGAAATACTTACATCGACAAGTTCAAGGAAATCCTCCTCACCAGTGAGAAACAATATATCGTTCTTGTGGGTGATTATGGAGTTGGGAAGACACATCTCCTCAATACACTCAAAGAAGATGGAACACTGAGTGATTCTGAGACGCTTTTTCTTGATCCATTCGATACAGAACTCCAAGAAAAACTCTGAGTCAAAGAAGAATCTATCAGCACTATTATTCTAGATAGTGAACATTGAGTTGATATTGATTATATTCGTACATTTATAGAATCATATCAGACTGATTGTAGAGTTATTTTTACGGCTGAACAAAAAATCGATGATGAACGCGTAGAAGATTTTCTACTCCCATTCGTGAGTTTCCGTGAATATAGCGAAACCATGGGGGCTCCTATAAACATGGGGGAGATCATGAATGGGGCAGCTGATATTCATGCGGTCAATACAGCAAAAGATGAATATATCCATCTCGGACATCTTCCTCGACATATTGGAAATCCAGAAACTATCTCTTCTGATTTTTTCGAAATATGTACAGATATGAAATCAGAAATGTACGATAAAGAATATGAACAATTCATAGAATTCTTTCGTGCACTGGCTATGGAGACAGGAAACTGCTTCAAGGCTGACAAACTCGCGAAACTTCTCGGCATCACACGACGGAAAGTAAATAAATACATGGAGATTCTCCTGAAAAAAAATGTCATAAAACCAGTTGGAGCTTGGGTACAAGACATGGAGACGGAGACTTCACGCCATGTGAAGATATACTTCAGTGATCTTTCTATATATCGTTCTCTCCTCTCTGATATGTACTATCAGGGAGCTATGAAGATGGGGGCAATCGAGAACTTCATCTACCTCGAGATCGAACGCAAGCTCCACGATTCTCATGACATATACTACTATCGCAAGAAGTCAGGATCAGAAGTTACCTTCATCCTCGAAGACAAGATGACAAAGAAAGTTACTCCGATTGAAGTAGTCAGTCGAGATTCATCTGCCATTTCTCAAGCAATGAAATCATTCGACTCTGAATATCATGACCGTGTCGAACGATATATGATCATGAATGAATCTCTCACGGAACGTAAAGAGCTCTCCTGAATTCCAGTATTTATCCTGCCACACGCAGCTATCTAATCCACCAGAATCGGTGGATTTTTCTTTACAAAAACCATGAAATCAATAAAGTTTCTGAAATATTTTTGTCATATGAAAGCCATCATACTCGCTGCTGGGAAATGAACTCGACTCAAGCCCATCACTGATACTATCCCAAAAGTTATGGTACAAGTCGAAGGAAAACCTCTTCTAGAATATAATCTGGAACATCTTGTGCCATATGTTGATGAATTTGTTATTGTTGTGAAATACAAAAAAGAAGTCATAGAAAATTATTTCTGAAATAATTTTCATGGAATCCCTATTCGATATCACGAACAGGCTGATGCAGCAGGAACAGGGGCGGCACTCTGGGGAATTGATATTACAGGAGATTGTTTCATCGTGACATCTGATCAGATTTTTAATCAGAAAGATATCGACAATCTCGCACAATCAGATTGATATGGTGCTCTCGCGCGAAAAGTTGCACATCCTGAGAAATACGGAATATTCCATACTGACGAATCATGAAATATTCTCGATATTATCGAAAAACCAACAGAATATATTGGGAATCTCGCGAGTGTTCTTTATTTTAAGGTAAATAGTGAAGTTATTCGTGATGCACGAAATATTCCTATATCAGAGCGTGGTGAATATGAACTCATTGCGCCAATCCAGAATTTTGCAAAGAATCATTCATTCAAAATCTTTTCTCTTCAATATCCATTCATCGATATCACAAGTACGGAAGATCTCGAAAAAGCAAATCTCCACCTTCTTAATCTCGAAAGACCAGAATTTGGAAAGTCGATTTTTCTCGAAAATATCTGAGAATATGCACTTCACGTTGGCATTCCACAGAAGGCTATCCAACCTATCATGGATTATACAAACGATGATTCCGATGAGGCATTGAAGATAAATACAGGTGACAGAAAACGGTTTTCGAGTCGAGAAAAATTCGAAAGCTGGTATTATGATACGGGACGATATGTTTTTAGTCTTCTGGAAAAAGATGGATCTATCGCAGGAATATGGTTCGGTAGACCATCTGAACCACCAGAATTTGGGGAAGTGGAAAATATCGAACTTGCTGAAACGATCGAAAAAAATAGTGATAAAATCCATACAGGATGAATTCGTCTCTATCCAAATGCTCGAGGAAAAGGACTCGCAACACCACTTATTACCCGAAGTACTTTTTATTACAGAAATATTTATCCTGATGCTTATATGTCTATAGACATCGATGAAGAGAATATTCCTTCACAAAAAGCATATCTGAGATCATGATATCTTTATGTGTGACTCGGGGAAAACCGGAAAACTATTGATAAGAATCCTCGAAAAAGAAGAGTATATCTCGAGCTACCGAATAACTAATCTTCCAGAACAATATCAACCCCATCGAGATCAGAAAAAACACTGAGCAAACGATAATAATCACTCATTTCGTCACTTTCATCATGATTTTGTTCGAGTGTATGTTTAAGTTTTCGTTTTTCATGAATCACAATCTTCTCAAGTGACACTTCAGAGAGCACGTCATAGAGCGCATCCAGATTTCTCGAATAGAGCACTACTCACCGCCCATCAAGATATGATTCTACTGCAAGGTAAATATCATCGAGAGATTGGACTTCTTGTCCATGTATGGAAAGTGTATTTGACATAGCGATATCATAGAGAAAAATTTGCTTTTTGCAAAATAAACATATAATCCACGAGTCCAAATATCACGTGAAATGTGGGAGTTCCTACGGTTTTCCTGGTCAGAAAGCTCAGAAAGAACGGTTGGACCAAATTTATTTTTTCACGTTTTTTACTATGTCAAAAACTCACGGAAAGAAGTACAACCAAGCGGTTGCACTCGTCGAAAAAGATCGCGCATACTCAGTAGATGAAGCTGTAGAGCTTCTTGAGCGCACAAACACTGTAAAGTTTGACCCTACAATCGAGCTCCACTTCAATCTCGGAATCGATCCACGTCAAGCTGATCAGCTCGTTCGTTCTACTCTCTCACTTCCTCACGGAACTGGTAAGACAAAACGAATTGGTGCCTTCACTGATCTCGGAAATGAAGCTGAACTCAAAGCTCTTGGTGTTACTGTAGCAGGAAACGAAGATCTCATCGACTCTGTTCTTCAGGGAAAGGTGGAATTCGACATCGCTATCGCAACAACAGGAATGATGAAGAAAATGGGTAAGGTAGCGAAAGTTCTCGGTCCAAAGGGTCTCATGCCAAATCCAAAGGCTGGAACTGTTGGTGACGATCTCATTGCTATCGCAAAGGAACTTATGGCTGGACGTTTCGAATTCAAGAACGACAAGCAGGGAAATGTTCATTCTCTTGCAGGAAAACTCTCATTCGGAAATAAGAAACTCAAGGAGAATATTGAATTTTTCGTGAAGACTGTTAAGGGTTCTCGCCCTGCTGGTCTCAAGGGAAGTGCATCATTCATCAAGAGTGTCTATGTCTGTAACGCTATGGGTCCTGGTATCAAGCTCGATATCAGCAACATCTAATCGCAATCAAAATCCAATTCCCTATTCAGAAATGAATGGGGAATTTTTTGTTATTGATTTTTCCTATCTTTTCCATACCCTTCTCTTATAGAAAACATCGAAAATAATCATCACCTCCTAACTCATGGAAACAGACAAAAAACTCGCCATACTCATCGACGGTGACAATATCCCATCAGCATATGTGAAGGAAATGATGGAAGAGATTGCGAAGTATGGGAATCCTACAATTAAGCGTATATATGGTGATTGGACACGTCCTGGACTCACGAAGTGGAAAGATATCCTCCTTGAACACGCCATCACGCCGATTCAGCAATATGGATATACCCAAGGGAAAAATGCAACCGATTCCGCGATGATCATCGATGCCATGGATATTCTCTACTCCATGAAGGTAGATGGATTTTGTCTTGTATCGAGTGATAGTGACTTTACTCGTCTTGCGACACGGCTCCGTGAAGCAGGAATGGCGGTGTACGGAATGGGTGAGAAGAAAACTCCGAAACCATTTATCGTCGCCTGTGACAAGTTCATCTATATAGAGATCCTCAAGAAGCAGCCAGAAAAATCTACAATAATCACACCCGAGAAGAAAGGGAAAAAGTGAGAAAAAATTATTCCTTTTTCTGAACTCACTCCCCTTCTCGACACTATCACGCCAGAGGTTATCGAACTGATTCAGAATACCATTTCGGATCTTGCCGATGATGATGGATGGGCATTCCTCGGTGATGTTGGTGGACTTCTCCAGAAAAAACAACCGAACTTTGATCCTCGAAATTTCGGATTCAATAAACTCACCCCCCTTCTTGCCTCGACAGGAAAATTCGAAATTGTGGAACGAAATGATGGAGGAAAAGGCAGATATAAGCTCATCTATGTGAAAAATACCCTGGCGTAATTTGGAGAAACTACATTAACCATATTTCTAAATACCAAATAAAATTACCTAATAACACACGGTTACCCATTATTGATTATTATTTTTCAAGTTGATATATCATATTGTGACCTCGTACTCGTAACTTCATTTTCACCAAATAATCTAAATATTTTAATGATGTCTCAAATATCGATTTGATAAATTCGTTCATAAATTTTACGATCGGAAGCAACACAAATATATTTCAATCATCTTCACTCTTTAATACCAAAAAATAATTGAGAATGAACGAATTGATGAGTAATTTCTTTAATATCTAGATTCTCAATATTGGGACTTTCAAAATCATATTCAGCATTACTTCATATTGGTAGCATAAGTTTCTTCTTTCATATAAACTTAAATGATTTAACTTCAATATTTAAGCCTCTTAAATCGTCCGTAATTTTATATCTTGATTCAATTAGCTTTCTAATAAAATAAAATCATATAAAAACATTTCTCTCAAGTTGATAATTCCAATTTGAGTAACATAAATATCTTCAAGAGAATTTTTCCATCTCTTTTGCTAGATTCATCAATTCATTTTTTGGATAACGAGATTCGTAGAACATAATAAAGAATATATTACCCCCTCCCCCGAAACGCCGAAAGAAGCGTAATCTCATCCGCATATTCGATACTTCCCGCATGAGGAAGTCACTTCGAGAGGCGGGTGATTTTTATATCCCGTGGCATATGTTCGATAGCATAGAGTGCTGTCGCCTCCCCTTCTATGTTCGGATTCATCGCGAGAATCACTTCTGTCATCTCAGGACTTTCTCCGATTCGAGCAAATAGGGATTTGTAGTTGAGCTTATCTGGAAGAACTCCAGCAATCGGAGACACCACACCGCCAAGGATATGATACCGACCACGATAGACGCCCGTGCGTTCGATCGAGAGCATATCGAGATAATCCTCGACCACACAGAGAATATGTTCGTCTCGCTTATGATCAGCACAGATACTACAGATAGGATGTTCAATATCTGTCATCCCATGGCAGATTTCACACTCTCGGACTTTCTCATGAACATCATTCAGTGCTTTTGCAAAATTCTTCACATAGGCACTATTCGCCTTCAGCAAAAAAAACGCGAGCTTTGCCGCGGTTTTTTCTCCAATTCCTGGAAGATAGTGAATCATGTCAATAAGGCGCTTGAGTGCTTCGGGCATTGAAGAATAATGAGTAACTAGTCACTTGCAATTAGTAGTTTTATCCTACTAATAACCAATAACTAATAACTAATACTACCCTATTCATTCATAGATACTGCTGTATTTTTCATCACGAGAAATGTTGGCTGCTCGACATTTTCCATGGAAGCAATAACTGGAGAATTCATGATTGTTTCCATAGATTGCCCTTCAGCAATACGAATATCAAGAAGATTTTCCTGGAATGCGAGTTCACGATTCTGAACCTGAAGCGTACGGATATTGTAACCTTTTGTTGCGTTCTCATTGAGAATCCAGACGTAGTAGATACCAAGAAGTGCAATCATCACAATAGCAAGAACATAGGTCTGCGTGAATGAGAGACGATAGTATTCACGCGCGGCTTTTCTCTCTGAGAAAAAAGGGATATGTCATTTTTTTGCTACGAGAACGTTTGCATTCATAGGAAACCTGGATTTTATGAACTGAGAACTTTTAGTAAATTCTTTCTATAACTCGCATCTTTGCACTACGACTTCGAGGATTTCGATCTATTTCAGCTTCTGTTGGGATGATTGGTTTTTTGGTATATTTTTTATATTTTGACTTCACCTGAATCTGTCACGTGACTTCATTGATCGTATCTTCGAGATATGGTGCGAAAATGTTTTTCACGAGACGATCTTCGAGCGAATGGAAAGTAATCACGAGGATTTTCCCGCCAACTGAGAGTAGATCAAGTGCTTGTTTGAGTGAAGACTCGATATTTTCGAATTCCTCATTCAGAGCGATACGAAGAGCCTGGAATACTCGAGTCGGCGATTTCTGATCAAAACTGGATTCTTCGATAATCTTCAAGAGTTTGAAGGTAGTATCGATAGTTTCGATTTTTCGTGCCTTTACGATTGCCTGAGCAATGAACCATGACTTCTTCTCTTCACCATACGTAGTGAAAATCCGAGCCAATTCTGGTGCATCGAGTGTCATGAGGATGTCAGTAACCGTTTTCCCACGAGTGCGATCGAACCGCATATCGAGCGGACCATCGAATCGAAAAGAGAAACCTCGATCCGCAACATCATAATGAACACTACTCACTCCAAGGTCATAGAGGATAAAGTCTATTTCCTGTATTCCCTTTTCTTCGAGTTTTTCCTGAAGAAAAGCAAAACTAGAATGAATATAGTGACTCTGGCAAACAGTTCCGAGACTTTCTATATGAGAACGTGCCAGCGAGAGATTCTCATTGTCTCGATCGAATCAGATGAAGATATCATCCGAACCGAGAGCACTCGCCATCATACCTGCATGTCACCCGAGTCACGTAGTAGCATCGACAACGATGTGTTTTTGTGTCTGAGAAAGGTAGATTTCTCGAACTTCCTCATAGAGGACAGGATCATGCAGTTGAGTCAAGGTATTTTTTGGTTCACTATACATCTCGAATTTAGTCCGATTTTTGCTTTTGTCAAAAGAAAACTTCGCATATCACAGAGAAGATTTATTGACGTATAAATTATTTATTATTTTATAATCTATTTTCTGACATTTTATTCACATATATTTCACAAAGAAATCACATCATGCATCATATGGAGAAAGAAAATTTCCTTCTTCATTTTTTGATTCTGGAAACATTATAGAAAATCCAAACAAAAAAATATTTGCGAAATATATTTCTAAGTCGTGAGAAAAATGTAAAAAAGTCTGTTTTTCTTTTTGAAAAAGAGCACTTTTTTCTATAATCGGCACATGTCATGATTCAAAACGAAAAAACTTCCTAAAAAGATACAGGAAAAGCCTCAAGAAGAGGAGAAACAAGAACAAAAAGAAACACAAGTTCCAAAAAAAAGACATATATCTCGGTGGATTATCGGGATTTCCCTGTTTCTCATTACTGGGCTTTTTGCCTTTGCCTACGTGATGAATTGGGCCAACCAAGATAACTCAAAGTTTGGTTCTGAAGCATTTCAGCCACTTATCGACAAAGCGATTATTTCTCTGAAAAAAGAAGGAACAACGAATATTCTGATCGCTGGTATTGGCGGACGTGGGCATGATGGAAGTGATCTCACGGATTCTATCATGCTCGCATCGCTCAATGGAGACGACAAAAAAGTAACACTTCTCTCCATTCCACGAGATCTCTATATTGCTTATCCAGGAGGGAAATGAGCTGGAAAAATCAATAGTCTCTATGCTATAGGAAAGTCTGATAAGGTAGGAGTCAAGTATCTCGCAGATAAAGTTTCTGAGATTACCGGACAACAGATTGATCATTATGTCGTTATTGATTTTTCTGGATTCAAAAAAATCATCGATATTCTCGGATGAATCATGATCGATGTTCCGGAAGATCTCGTGGATCGAGAATATCCCGATGATAACTGGGGTTATGAGACCCTCATAATACGAAAGTGACTTCAACTCATGGATGGAGATCTTGCTCTCAAATATGCACGAAGTCGCCATTCTACGAGTGATTTTGATCGATCGAATCGCCAACAACTCATCATCAAAGCAATCAAAGAAAAATTATTCGGTGCTGATACAATCACGAGTCCTGCAAAGATCAGTGATATATTTTCTGCCGTTATGGAAAATATCGATACCGATATGAGTCTCGCGAAAATGGCAGAAACAGCATATAGCTACAAATCAGTAAAAACAGAAAGTATAAAAATTCTTTCATTGAACGATGTGTGTATTTCTATAAAACAATGTCATATCGGTTCATATCTCTATACTCCAAGTCGTGACCTTTTCGGTGGCGCCTCGGTTCTGATTCCTGAGAATGCACGCGTGAATAAACTCAGTTATTATGATGATATTCGTCGGTTTGTGGATGTGACATTCCATTTTCCAGATCTCTCAGAAAGCCCAAATGAAGTCGTAATCGTGAGCTCAAAAGCAAATAGCAAAAAAGCTCAAGATATTGCCATGGGACTCGCGAAACTCGGAATTCCTCTTTCGACTCGAAATCCAACAATTATTGCAACGGGTAGTATCTCTCAGAGTCATATCAACATCTATTGGCACGAAGATGTCAAGGTGGGAATCAATCCAAAATCTACAACTGTTCAAGCACTCAAATATCTCGAAGAATCCCTTCCTCAAATTATTGTTCCACATAATGAGTATGTGACCAATGATGGTCCAAAAATCGAGATTGTTCTCGGAGATGATATAACATCCTATTTTCCTTTCGTAACTCCGGTATACTATATTCCTGCGCCACCACCGACAAGTACTTCTGGTGAGACTACTGTGGGAAGTGGGAATCCAAAAACAACTTCTCCAACGAAAACAACGACTTCCACGCAAATAAAAAACACTCAAACACCTCCAAAAACAACAATTCAAACACCTATAGATCAAACATCAAACACAACAATTCAACCATGACAGTGGGAAGATTTTGGAAATTAGAAAATTTTCATATACTTTTCTTGTAATTTTTCTCTATGATACAACATCCGAACTTTCGTAAGAAACACATAAAAAGCGGTTCTAAAAAGATGAAAATTCTTCGATGGATAGGCATATTTCTCATTATCAGCGTTATTGGGATATTTATCTTCTGGATGATGTTTCTCCGAAATATACCCTCTATCGAATCGCTCGCGCGCGGGGATTATTTTCGTGAGAGTACCATTATCTATGATAAAGATAAACAACCCATCTACACGCTCTATAAAAATGGAAAACGAACATATATCGAATATGATCAAATTTCCCAATACATAAAGGATGCTATTGTAGCTACAGAAGATAAAACATTTTTCACGAATCCATGAGTCGATATTCTCGGAATTATTCGTGCTGGAGGCAATTATATTCTCGGACGAACAGATAAAGTAAGTGGAACTTCGACTATTTCGCAACAACTCATACGTAATACACTTCTCACCCAAGAAAGATCCATAAAAAGAAAGATTCAGGAAGCATATCTTTCCTATAGACTGAATGAGCAATATTCGAAAGAAAAAATTCTCGAAATGTACTTGAATGCGTTTTCTTTCGGTTCGAATGCAAACGGAATCGAAGAAGCATCGAGAACCTATTTCGGAAAAAGTGCGAAAGACATTGGTCCACTCGGGGCGACCATCCTCGCCTCTCTGCCGAAGTGACCAACATATTATTCTCCATACAATCATCGTGATCGTCTCATGGGAAAAGTATATATTTATCCAGCTTCTGATCCGAACCAGATAACTCTTTTGGACACATGGGAAAAAAGAGATGAATACAAAAAATTCTATACTCCTTTTAAATCCTATCTCAGTGGAATAACGATAGAAGGAAAATGAGATAACGTCTCGATTTGTGGTATTAAGGAAGCTTATACACGAAATTCTCTCTATAAACCAAATAGTATTGGTTGTATCAATATTAGCCACGATGATCTTCTCGGATTTTTTGGTGATATCATTATCACTGATACCATCTCATCGGATTCTGGTAGCACAGAGAAATATTCACTCGAATATATTATCGGGCGAAAGGATTTTGTTGCTGGTCGAATGTTCGATGAATGAATGATTGATGGATTGACATTCAAAAAAATCATCTACGATGGACTCGAATTCGAATTCCAACGAAATCTCAGTGATATAAAATATCCGTATTTTGTCATGTACATCAAGGAATATCTCGAAGCAAAATATGGAAAAGATATCGATGTCACAAGCGGACTCAAGGTCTATACAACACTTGATTCCAAACTCCAAGACAAAGCCGAAGAACTCCTCAAGAAACAGGTAGAAATAAATAAGAAACAGTATGGCGCATCGAGTGCTGCCCTCGTGAGCATGGACAATAAAACAGGGAAACTCCTCACAATGGTCTGATGACCCGATTACAATGATGAGGATAATGGCGGAAATAATAATATGGTGCTTGCATCTCGCCAACCAGGATCATCCTTCAAACCAATTGTCTATTCTCTCGCGATTTCGAAGAATCCGATTGGACCTGAAAGCCCTGTTGCTGACGTAGAAACAAGCTTCTGAGCAAAATACAAACCGAATAACTATGATAATACTTTCATGGGTATCATGATGCTCAAGAATGCCCTTGCCTATTCACGAAATATTCCCGCAATCAAAATGTTCTATCTTGCTGGTGGAGAAGAAGAAATCATAAAATTCGCAAAGAGTATTGGTATTGGTACACTGAAAGAGAATTTCGGATATGGGGCACCGCTTGCGATTGGTGCTGGGGAAGTTCGTCCTATTGATATGCTTCAGGCATATAGTGTTTTTGCCAATCTCGGAATCAAACGAGATATCTACACTATAGAACGAATCGAAGATTCGAATGGTGATATCATCGAAGAAGTCAAAAAACCTATTGAGAAAGAAGTATTTTCTCCTGCCGCTTCCTACATCATCACGAAAATCCTCTCTGATAATGATGCTCGACCAGAATCAGCTTTCTGGAGAAATGCACTCACGATTCCAGGAAGAGTCGTCGCTGCCAAAACAGGAACTTCGAATAAAGAAATCACAAAAGACAAAATCCTTCCTCGTGATCTCTGGACTATCGGTTATACTCCGCAGATAACAACGGTTGTTTGGGCGGGAAATGTGAATGGAAAAGAGACAAAATGAACCTGTGATGGACTCAATTGTGCGGCAAATATCTGGAAATGATTCATGGAATTTGCACTCAAAGATCTCCCGAAAGAAGACTGGAAAGAACCAAGTGGAATCTATAAATATACCATCACTAAAGCCAGTGGTAAACTCGCAACGAGTACCACACCTGATTCTCAGAAAATTTCGACCATCATGGCAGTCGAAATGAAAGAGTATGATGGTGGAATGAAAGAAGAGCGTATTGACACACTCTGTAATGGCCCTGTATCGGAAAATACGCCAGAAGCATCAATCGCCACGATGTATATACCGAGTACAAAACCTATTATTGACGGGTATGATCCTGCTTGGACTGCTGGATTTTTCACGGCTGCATGAACCTATTCCGAAAGTGGAAAAATCGAACTATCAACAACTCCTTGCGAACGACCAAGTGGTCCTGGAGATATTTCTATATCACTCCAAACAGTGTGAGTAAATAGTGGACTCGAAAATGAAGGAAAGAAAATTCTCGAAGCATCATGGATTGGAAATCGAGCGATTAGACATTTCACACTCAGATCTGGAAGCGAGATTCTCTCAGATGTGGATTATGGAACAGGAGGAAAAGCAAATAGTACAGAGAGAACAAGCATGAATCTCACCAATGGAGATAATACGTTTACGGTAGAATTGGTGGATAATTTTGGGTACAAATATACAGAATCAAGAACAATAAAGATAGGAAATTCTAATACTTCATCTTCTCAAACAAATACAAATATTGATCCACAGATCAATACAACAAATCCGAGAAATAGTGATAGTCGAATCAGCCTCTATGCTGGAGATAGCTTCAATCTCCGATTCAGTGTCACAGTGGGTACAGAATCACGAGAAATCTCTATAACACTCGATGATAAAACAATACAAAATGCAACAGCAGGTGATGTATTCGTCGTTCCCGTCAGTACTTCTGGTTTTTCTGTTGGGAATCACACACTCAAAATCAAACTCATCGATGGAAACCTCAAAACAGTAGAAAGAAAAATTATACTCTCCATTTTGGCACGTTAATCTTTGCTTTATATTATGCGATTCGAAAATATCCTCATCTCCTATGGCGAACGAACTATCCTGAGAGATATTTCACTTTCGATAGAGCCTGGGGAATTTGTCTTCCTCATTGGAACGTCTGGAAGCGGAAAAACGAGTTTTATCCGATCTATTATCGGTGTTATTTCTCCCAACCAATGAGATATATTCACTGATGTATGAAAAAATCTCAAAAGTCTCAAAAATCGTGAACTTCTCACCTATCGCAGAAGCATCGGCGTCATCTTTCAAGATTTCAAATTACTCCAGAAAAAAACCGTGCGAGAGAATGTCGCTTTTGCTATGGAAGTTTGTGGATATGATGACAATACGATTCAAAAGCGCGTTCCTGAAGTTCTTTCTCAGGTTGGACTCCTTCAGAAAAAAGATAAATTCATCGAATCACTCTCAGGAGGAGAACTCCAACGAACTGCGATTGCGCGTGCACTCATCCACAATCCAGATATTATTATCGGTGATGAGCCGACGGGAAATCTCGATCCGAAAAATGCAGAAGAAATCATAACACTTCTCAAGCAACTGAATGAAGAAGGAAAAACAGTAATCATTGCAACACACGATGATAGACTCGTCGACAAAATGCAAAAACGAGTTATTACATTCAAAGATGGAGTACTTTTCTCTGACGAAAAACCTGGAACCTATAATCTCTAGTTATATTTATGCTTCTCAAAGAAGAATCGCTCTCACGAAAATTTATTACAAAAGGTGCTTGGTTGTATCTTTTTGTTTTTCTGACTGCGCCACTGGGATATGTTATACGTATTATTCTGACAGGAGATTTGAATCCGAGTGAGATTGGGATTATTTATGGAACCATATCACTTCTGAGTCTTCTCGGAACATATACTGATTTTTGACTCACAGAGAGCTTGAATTATTTTCTCCCGAAATATATCATCAAGAATGACTATGCTCGAACGAAGTATCTGCTTCTTTTTACCCTATCAGTACAGATTATTACGAGTACTCTCGTGAGTTTGGGGTTATTTTTTTGATCATCATGGATTGCAGGGCATTATTTCCACACAGAACAAGCCCAAGGAGTCATCCAGATATTGACGCTGTATTTTATCGGAATTCACCTGATACAAGTCATAACGACTTTCCTCAATGCCATACAGAACACAAAAATAATGAAAATGATTGAGTTCTTCCGAATGTTTGTCACAATGATTGGAGCCAGTATCCTCTTGTTTTCAGGAAGTGGGAATATCTATAGTTATTCATGGACATGGATTATTGGTCTTTATATCGGACTTATTTTCTGAAGCATTATCTTTTATATTTCGTACTATCGACAACATCTCACGATTCCGCTTCAGAAAGATACACTTCTGCGAAAAGAAATCATAAAATATTCTCTCTGAACGCTTTTTTCTGCGAACGTCGGAACACTGCTTCATCAGGTTGATATGCAATTTCTCACCTATTTTCTTGGTGTTTATGATGCAGGAATTTATGCTATATATCTCTCACTGGTCGGGATTCCTTTTATATTCTTGAGTCCACTTATTTCTTTTCTTTTTCCTGTCATATCAGAAATCGGTGGACGCGGAGAAAAAGCGAAAATCAAAACTATTTATTCTACATTTTCGACATACGCATCGGTGATTATAGCATGGATGGCTGGGTTATTTTTTGTTTCTAGTGAAGAAATTGCTGCATTTCTTTTTGGTGAAACGTTTCTTGGATCTGGAATAGCACTGTATTTTGTCGCGCCTTTTCTCATATTCAATATACTGGTGCAGATCAATTTTCAGATACTTGGAGGACTTGGATTCGTTCGAAAGCGTATTGAGATTCTTATTTGGACGCTTTTATTGAATATATCAGTCAACCTCATCTGTATTCTCGGATACAAGTATGGATATATTCCGTTCCCAAACGGATCCGCAGCAGCATCATTTTCTGTCGGAATATCATGGATACTGATGTGGTTCTTGAGTTATCGTGCTATTCATGAATATACAGTATGATTCAATTGGAGATTCTTTCTCCAGAACATATGAGCTATTATTTTCTTTATGATTGCCTTTGTTCTCCTGGAAGATGGACGAGATATAACATTCGGACTTACAGGTAGGCTACAATATGCTCCTTCTATAGGATTTGCTTTATTGTGAAGTTTGACTATATTTTTCATCGTAAATACTTCCCATATCAAAGAATTTCTCTCTACTGTTCGGAAGGTTCGTAGTGGAATGCTCTAATAATATACTCATTACCTTTTCTTTTATGATTCAGCTTATTCTCGCAGGTATCGGACTTGTCTCCTGGGCTATGTATATTGTGATCACATATTATTCCACCAATTACAGTAGCATCAATCATATAGAGAGCGCAAGTGACTTCTGGGGCTATTTGGCAGTAATTGGGATTCTTTATGCATGTTACAAAGCATATACTGTTTTTATTGTACCGAAGAAAGAGCTGAAGATTGGATTTTTCACTATTCTTGGAGGAATACTTCTTCATCTCCTGATAGTCTGTGGTTTTTATTCATCCTTGACTGAAGTGCTCAAAAGTCCATTTCTGAACGGAGCCACTCCTTCGAGTCTTGTGCTATTTTTTCATATTCTTTCTCTCCTGATTTATCCTCTCTTTCTCGCGATTCTCGCGAGAAGTGTCGGATTCTCTCTCATGAATCTCTTACCACTGGAATGGAAAAATGAAGATATGTGTATTCGCGTGCCTGCAGAAATCAGTATTGGCTTCTTCGTTTTTAGTACCTTACTGCTTCTCTTAGCTTGGGCTTTTGGATTCACACTTACTATACTTCTCGTGACACTTGCTATCACTGGAGTTGTTGGTATTCCTGGATTTGTCGAAACATATCGAGATATTCGAACGCGAGAAATAGTTCTCCCGAATCATAATATCAATGGTTCATTTATCGAAGCCATAAATCTCAAGCTTTTATCCATTGAATTTGCTGTATTTTTTCTCACTTTTATCCTCTCGGTATCACTCATCAATGTGCTTCGTCCGATGCCGATCGGATGGGATGATCTCGGAGTCTATATGAATTTCCCAAAACTCATGGCAACTTCTGGTGAGATTCTCAAGGGCGCAGGATTCTATGTATGGCAACTCGTCACAGGAACTGGTTTTCTCTTTTCATATACTGCAGCTCAGGCTTTCTATATCAACCAACTCGGTGGTATTCTTGCAGTTATTGCGATTATTTCGAGTCTTTCCTATATTTTCGAAGAAAAAAATAAAAAATCACTTCTCTCGCTTCCTGTTCTTCTTGCGGCGGTTTTCTATGTCATGCCGATGACAGTATTCCAACAGGCGAAAGATATGAAACTCGATCCAGCACTTATGTTTTTTAGCGTAAGTGCCTTTACTGTTCTTTTTTCTCTCTGGAAAAGTTCTGATACAAAAAAACGAACTTTCTCTATTATTTTTCTCGCAGGAATTCTCACGGGCTTTGCCTTCTGAGTCAAAGTCACGACACTCATGCTCTTCCTCGGCGCGCTTGGACTCATTGCCTATCGCTTTCTCTCGATCGGTGGTTATCTTGGATTTTTCTTTATTTTCATTTCTGTATTCACTGGAGGGAATCTCTGGGCAAAGCTCAATGTCACTATGCCAAGTGATCATACACTTATACAAGGAATCACTATTGTATCAGGAATTCTCGGAGTTCTTGGGATTATTTGGTGAATTCTCGAAAAGCAAAAACAAGGAATCCAGATTTTCCAATCTTGGATTATCGCTAGTCTCTTATTTATTCTGGGATTTGGAATCAGTCTAGCGCCATGGGTCATCAAGAACTATACTGAAGCAAGAACTACAAGCATCGATGCTCTCCTAAATGGTTCTGGATGAACGACACAATATGACTACAAACAATTCTATACCAAAGAGGAATTCCAGAAAATACAAGATAGTCTCTCAAGTGCAGTAACATCCAGTGGACAAACACAGAATGAAGATTTCGGAAGATATTTCTGATACGATAGCGGTATCAATAATTATCTGAAACTTCCAGCAAACCTCACATTCCAGAAAAACCAAAGTGGCGAATTCACAGAGATTACCTATATATTTCTCGCGCTCGTTCCTGCCGTATTGCTTTTCGTACGCTCGAGAAAGGGAATCTTCGGAATACTTTCTCTTGGGATTCTTCTTTTGATGACGCTGTATTATTTCATACCCGGAACTCGCGATTCTATCACTGGATTTTTCAATAATATCGAGCTCCGAAATGGAGTGGGTTATGCTATTATGATAGCTATGAATCTTTTGTATCTCGTTGTCGTTCATTATTCACTCGAAAAAACAGACACCAATAATAAACTCAAAGAGATATTGATGTTCATGGGAATTTATGGATTTATTTTCATGATCAGCGCATTCGGAATCGTATGGTATGGTATCGTGGTATATTTCGGATTCTTTGCCATCATCGGACTCGGAGCGACACTCTTCAATGACTACACATCAGAAGAAGAAAAAGATGAAGATCTCATCAGTGTGAAAGTCACACTTGCTGTCATATTCTTTATTCTTATTGGAGTGTATTTTCTTCGGTCTACATTCCCACACGGATGGAATAATCTTCGATCTGCATATTACAATGAATACAAGTACAATATTCTCTCACAGGATGAAGCGATTTTCGCTTACCGTTCAGACTATGCGGATCCTATCGCAACCATGAACCTACATTCTCCACAGAGTGTTATCAGACAAATAAAAGACCTTGCTATTTCAGATAATCTGAAGAAGCTTTTCGAAGAAAATGAAGATAAAATGAATATATCTGATGTACATCAGATTATCCTGAAACTTCGAACGCAAAATAATACAGCACTCAAGAAAGATGCGAAAACAATCGGAAATTTTATCTATCCGAAAATTCTCTATCCAAGCAATACTGAATCCAATACTTGAGGAATCTATCGCATCGGAACTTTCATGACATATTTGATTGATAACAATAGAAAACGTTATTTCGACGACAGTCTCGTCAGTGGATTTAGCAATTATATCTATACTCCCAATCCAGAGGAAACCGTGGAACGTATGAGAAAAATGGGGCTCAAATATCTCCTCGTAGATCTCAATGCAGCAACAATAGATAAGGATCCTCGACACGATCTTACGAATCGTTTTGAACGCCTCCTTCTCACTATGCGAGCAAAAAATCTGAAGCTCATAAGCACAGATAATACATGTCTCGAACTCGCGCTGGATGAGTACAAAGATGGGCGACTCCAAGATGACATAGATTTTATCAATATTGCGGGAACAAACTATGAATCGTATCACTCTGGTACAACTCTTCCGCGAAATCAGAAGCTCTATAATTGTCATCAACTCATCGTCGAGAAACTCAATGGAAGTGGAACACTCAGTGAAAGCCTCGAGGATCTCAAGCAAACAATTGCTTCCTATAATGCTTCCCAAGATCCTGAAAAACTCTCACAAATACTTGCAAGCTATGCTGGACAGAGCTGGTTCGCACTCTTCGAGATCAATGATAATTCCATAAAGACCTCAACTACAACTGCATCGTGAACGACAGGAACTGGCACAAACTAAAGAAAACCTCCCAAATTATGGGAGGTATTTTATAGCCTCTCGGAATTGATTCGCACGATCCAGATAATCCCGAAAAAGTCCAAAACTCGCGCATCCTGGAGATATCATAAGTACATCATTTTTCTCTCATCAAGCATAGAGCCAATTCACGGCATCTAGCATGGAATCCGTCGCAATATACGGAATATTTTCTTGCTCAGCAATATGGATAAATTGCTCTTTCGTAGCACCGATACAAGCCATTGCTTTGACTCGCTCATGGAACTTCGGAGCAAGATGTCCGAAAGAATCTCACTTATCTGAACCACCGACAATGAGAAGAAGATTTTTCGTTTCGCCGTATGAACCAAGTGCCGCCTCGAGACTCTGACTCGAAGTAGACTTCGAATCTTCGACAAAAATAATTCCATTTTTTTCTCCGATTTTCTCGAGTCGATGTGAGAGTCCTGTAATCTCGGAAAAATACATCTTCATCCGCTTCGAGCAGATTCTCATCTCATTCGCGAGAAGCCCTACCGAGAGGAGATTCATCGCATTATGGAATCCAGTGAAGTGGGTCTCAGAAAGTATATATTTTTTTCGTCCGGAGATGATGATATCCTCTCCATTAGTTCTGTCTTGTGTATTGTCATCGCGAACGGAGTGTGGCGATCCAGCAAAAAAATTATGATTCCCTATTGTTTCCTGGATTGCTTCATTCCTCGCAATGACAGGGGCAAATATCCTCACATTTTCTGGAAGCTCAACATTGAGTCATTTTTCACGAGCAAATTCGAGAATCTGTGCATTGAGAATGGATTTTTTCACAGTATGTTTCACGAGATTCATCTTCGCATCGATATATTCCTGGAGGTCGCGATGCCAGTTCAGATGATCGGACTTCAGATTCGTGAATATTGTATACGTAGACTGGAATGTTCGTATGGCGTAGGTCATAAAGCTCGACATTTCGACGACGATAATTCCTTTTTTTTCTCCTGACTCGAGAATTTCTCGAACGGTTGCTGAAAAAGGGATATCGAAATTCCCGGAAAGATACACGCTTTTCTTGCCAAAAAATTCCTTTTGGAGTATATTGTAAGCAATCCACGAAGTGGTAGATTTCCCATCAGTTCCCGTGATCGAGACAATCTCGAACTTCTTCGGGAGAAACTGATAAGCAAAATCAAGCTCCGCAAGAATCTTGCCTGTCGCATAGATTCGGTGCATCCCAGGAATTCCTGGCGATGGGATGATGACATCATACTTCTCGAAAGAAGTAACAGCATCACTATCGTCGATCATCTCATACGGGATGTTTTGGTACTCACAGAGCTTCGCTACCGCTTGCCCAACTTTATTTTTTCAGTAGATACAGTACATATGACTATTGGATTTACATTATCCACAACTATATGAAAGAGTGCACGAATTGCAATCTATCTTAGAAATGATCTCTTTTTGACTACCTGAGTCCAACAAGCCCTTGATACAGCAAGAAAACGATCTCCTCAAGAATATATTGAGAAGGTGGCAAAAATATCAGAGTCTATTCTCATGCTGGAAGACCAGGAAAGTATTATGAAAGCTTGTGACCAATATTTTCATGGAACCATCAAGGAAAGTTTGAAGAGTTTCTTTCAAGATCACCCTACATGTTGGCCAGATCTACAAAGAAAGGTACATAAATACGTCAGACTAGATTCACGCGGTATATATAGTATTGGTCAGGATGAGAGTGTACAGATAAGTAGAATATTTCTTATACGAGATAGAAAGGCTGATAGTGGACCAAAAATACGAACAGCCATTGATTCTCTCCTCAAGAATCAAGAATTTCTTGCTTTTTGTTCGAAACAACCATCACTTTTGGATTCTAGTGGATACTCTCTCGCTCAAATACCAAACAACAAGAAAAGACAAACATATACAAAATATATCCGACAAGCACTCATCCAGAATATTGCCTGATGTGATGACTCAAATATACAGGAACATTATACTCAAATATATCGAAAAATACTCAAATGGATTCCTCTCGTATATTGAGAAGAAAATGGAATATATCAAGAATTGATGTCATGTGATACCATAGAAAAACTCGCAAAGAAAATCGCCGATGTAATGAGTAATGAAAAACATTCTCACTATGGACGACGAAGAGAAAATGCTGCACGTATTCTTCAAGCATTTTTTGCGTGGGGAAACCTTGAAGAAATCGAAAACCTCATCAATAAAGCCCAGGAAGCAGTAAAACCAGAAAATATGATCCCTGTCTTCAAAAGAATGTGAATAACGGTAAACAAAGAAATGATTACTCAAAAGGAAGATGATGGTACCATACTCTATGAATATCCTTTGCAAAAGAATGGTAAGAAATTCACACTCTACTGGCGAGCTAAAACACTTCTCAGTATCCTCCAAAAACTTGCAGAAAATGAAGACTACACCAATGCAGATAGTATCCGGGATCTTGTAGGGATGAGTCTAATACAAGAAGATTCCTCATGAGATTCTCTCAATGAAACGGTTCAGATTGTAAAGTGAGTTAAGCAAGCTATGCCAAATTTTTGATACATTACCACAAACCGTACATTTTTTTCCGAACAGCAAATCCAAAACATTTTCACAAAGTGACAAAGTCAGAAACTTCCTCTCGATGCAAAGAATGTATCTAATGCTACTACAAACCCGAATCTTAACAATTTTTCTGTTTCTTGATTCTTGGAATATGGTGGAGAAATCAATGCCCTTTGAAGTGAACTACAAGTTCTGACTCGAGAAGCGTATAACTGGAAAAAGAATGAAGATGGATATTTTAAAGGAAAAGGCATTACTGAGCTAAGAATGCGTGCTTCAAAATTCGATACGTTTCGTGGATTATATCGAGCATTTGATAAACGTATAGCATCATCAAAGCTCGATAGAATCCGTTCCTATCTTTGACAAGATTCACGGAAACCTTTCCGTATCAATGAACTCATTATGAAGTATATAGATGAAGGATGGCTTATCCCTTATGTCGTCAATGGGGCACTCATATTTACCAATAAAGAGAAAGAAATATTTTTGAATCGATGGCTTGCTCATGGAAAATTTTATAAAATCCAAAAACACTCAGAAGACTCTCATAAGACAGAAGAAAAGGTTTCATATAAAGAATTAATGAAATATTTACAGAATTTTCAATTATAATAACCCCTTCCTCTCCATCCACCCTCTAAACTTCTTCGCTGACTCCACCCCTGGATCAATAATGACTGGGGGCTTATTATTGTGGACATTTTGCCACGCTCGATGTACTGAGTCCTCGAGGAGAGGATAGTGCGTACATCCGAGCACGAGTGACTCAATATCCGGAGAAAAATGCTTCAAATATTCATGAAGCAGAAAATCAATCTCTTCTCACTCAATAATCCCCTGCTCTATCAACGGAACAAGCCCTGGTGCTGCGATTTCTTCGATATGGATGGTATTGTCTGTGATATGAACACGCTCTTTGTAGCCACGAATACGCACAGTCGCTTCTGTCGCGAGAACTCCCACTTTCTTGTGTCCCAGTTCGAGAATCTTCTCAGATCCTGGTATCATCACTCCGAGGATATGTCTCCCTGGGAAAACCTCTCTTTGAAGCCAGCGAAGTGCGTGGACACTCGCTGTATTGCAAGCAATAATCACCACATCAGCTCATTTATCGAAAAGTTTTTCTACTCCCTTTTTCGTCAGCGCGCGAATCTCATCTCCGCTTTTTTCTCCGTATGGAGCATTCTCGCGGTCCATCTCGAGGATCATCGAAATATCTGGAAATTCCTTCTGGAATGCTTCCATCACCACCTTTCCACCGAGTCATGAATCGAAAAATCAGAGAATCATTTTAGAGTTGAATTTTGAGAAGTTCTGGAATTATTGCTATCATTTCCAAAACCTCTTGCCGAGTAAATTCCTGCTTCTGCTCGCGTTCCAGATCATAAATCCAACTCAAACTATTCAGTTGAGAAAATGGTATAGAAATATCGGCAAGACCGATTCAGTATTTTTCGAGAATATGACGAGTATCTTTACCGATTCAGTTCCATATATCCGAGTCATTTGCAGCAGGTACAGTAATGATATTTAGTATATTTGCTTGTACTAATCAAGAAATCTTTGGATTTTCATGAACTTTCTGTGCTTCTCATTTTGCATATTGTTCCAGAATCATCTTTTCCAGAGCAAGATATAATTCTCATTCATTACATGCAAATAAATATCTCTTCAAAATTTCTTTTCTATATAATCCCATTACCCATTCATCTACCGGTCATCATCTGTTCACAATGAATTCCATTCTCTTGATAAATGATTGTTCTTGTTCCGAACTATGTTCAATAAAAAGAATCCTTCTTAACATACAATAAAATCAGGTTATTCACCTGATTTTATAAGAAAGATGTATTTTATCAACTATTTCTTGAGTCCTACGAAGAGATTTGCATTTTTCCCAAGTCCTGTACGACCAACTGCAAGTATGAGAATACGAGACACCCACATGGCTGTAAAGAGTGAGAGGAGGATACCAAGACCGAGCATCAGACCAAAACCCTTGATGAGGGAAATTCCGAACATATAGAGAATCACGGCAGAAGTGAAAGATGTGATATGTGAATCCCAGATAGCTGTCCACGATTTGTCGAAACCAAGAATGACTGACTTTTCGAGAGTATGACCTTCACGAAGAGCTTCCTTCATACGCTCAAAAATGAGAATATTCGCATCGATAGCAAGACCAATAGAGAGAATCACACCAGCAATAGAAGCAAGAGTGAGAACCACTCCGAACGCTTTGATAAGAGCGACGAGAATGAGTGAATATATCACCAATGCTATGCCAGCAAGAAGTCCAGAAACATGGTAGAAAATCGTGAGAAACACTACGATTGCAGCCAGTCCGATAAGACCTGCTATAAGAATCTCATGCAGTGCATTTTGTCCGATTTTTGCATCTATCGTTCGCTCAGAAGTGAGATAAATCGGAGCTGGAACGATACCAGTGGTGATATTGTTCGCGAGTTCTTGTGCCGAAGCAATCGTATAATCACCAGTGATAACTGCACGTCCATCAGGAATCACCGACTGAACTGTTGGAGCTGTGAGCAGTTGCCCACCAACGAAGATAGCAATAGGCTTTCCGATGAGACGTTTTGTGAGTTCTGCAAAAATTTTCTTTCCTTCATCATTGAAGATGAGATCTACTTGAGGCTTTCCTGCCTGAGTAAAGGAAATACCAGCACGAGTAAGATATTTATCATTGAGTACTTTTCCATCAGCAGTTTTCGCTGGAGTCCACTCACTTGGACGCTGATCTACGAAAATCACTCCATAAGAATATTCCTTCTTTGTACTTCCAGATTCACTCGTAATGCCATAAAGTTCGACGACAGCATATCCAGGATCTCCGATTTTTGTGAGATTCCCGTCAGAACCAGTTCCATATCGTTCATTCGTGAGAGTTGTGACAACTCCAGTACGATGTGGAAATTGGGCAATAGATTCATATCCATCGAATCGTGCTTCAGAAGGTAGATCAGAACCTGTTCCGATAAAGAACCCGACATTCTCATATTGGTCACGATACTTCGCACCTACAGTCGCAAATGGACTTTTCTGAAGTTCGAGAAGAATATTGTCCGCAAGAGTTTTTCGTTCTGCACGATCTGCTTCAGTGATTTCTTTTTTCTCCTCGCGGAACTCGAGTTGCACGACTTTTCCGATAGTGTCTTTTGCTCGTGCAATATCATCCGCGCTCTTTTTCTGTTTTTCTTCTTCAGAAATATTTCCATAATCCTGTGTCGGAATCTGAACAATAATATGAGATTCTCCACCATAATTCGCTGTTTGAATCGTTGGTTCAGCGAGACCAAGACTGTTTACACGCTTATCGATGATAGTCTTCAGTGAATCGACAACACTCGTTTCATTCACTGTCGTTTTTGCGTTCTTATTCGCCTCCTTCACGAGGGAAAGATCGACCTTGTAATCGAGCTCCACACCACCATGAAGATCGAGACCATATTTGTATGGTTTGATAAAACTCGGGGTAGACATTCCATAATTATCCCAAGGAAAAAGATAGAGTCCTGATGCAAGTGTCAGAAGAACGATAAGTCCGATACGGAGAGTGAGCTTCATAAAGAATTATGAATTATAAATTATAACAGCAAATAGAAGAATTATGTCATTTTTCTACTATGACTATGCATTATATGCCTTTTGTGTGCGGATTATAAAAAAACTTCTCTTTTTTGCAAGAAAAAAGGAAATATGATAGAGTCATTGCTATCAGGGCATGATTATAGCATTTCATGTAGGAAACGTTACAGTCTTTATTTGTCCAGAATATATTCTCTAAAAACTTGCACACTATGCAATTCATCAACCAAGCTCGTTCGTATGTTCTCGATATTCTCCGAAAATGTGAATATTACCCATATCATAATCCTGCTCATACACTCTGAGTCTATGAACGTGCTACATATCTCGCACTTGCAGAAAATATCGAAGGGGAAGATTTCGAAGATCTTCAGCTTGCTTGTCTTTTTCATGACACTGGCTTCACAGAACAATACAACAAAAATGAGTTTATCGGTGCAAGAATTGCTCGTCGTTGGCTCGAATCTCACGGACACCCAGAAAAAAGAATCGAAAAAATCGAAGGTCTTATCATGGCAACGGTTCTCTTCTCTGAACCAAAAACACACCTCGAAAAGATCATCCAAGATGCCGATCTCGACAATATCGGAACAAAACATGAATTTTATTTCTCTCAGCGACTTCTCGAAGAAATCAGGACAATCGGTCGTGTAGATATCTCTGATGGTGCCTACTGGCAATTCGTATACACACTTCTCACTCGCTACAAGTTCCATACCAAGACTGCAAAAAAGGAACGTCATGAACAACAAATTCGAGACATCGAACATATGGAAAAATTCCTTTCTATGATTGGTGTCGAGATTCCATCCATCGAGAGTAGTACTATGCATCAAGTATAGAAAACTCCAAAAAAACTTTTGACAAATAATCCAGCACGTATAATATGTACGTGCTAATTTTTTAATCTTTTTGAGAAATTAGTTTTTCTTTTATACTCTTCTTACTTTTTAACTTTTCTATTTATTATGAGCCTCTCTCATGACATGATCGAAAAGATCACCCCACTCTCCGACCGTGTCCTCCTGAAGCCCGTCGAGGCGGACAAGGTAACCGCGTCAGGTATAATCCTTCCTGACTCAGCAAACAAGGAACGCCCATCTCTCTACGAGGTTATCGCTGTTGGCCCAGGTCGCACCGACAAGAATGGTGTCGAAATAAAAACCGACCTCAAGAAGTGAGATCGGGTTATCAGCGGACAATACTCTGGTGATGATGTGAAAATCGGAGATACTACGTATAAGATTGTAGCATTTGAGTATATTTTGGCGAAAATAAACTAGTTTTTTCTTTCCAAAAATATATCGATGAATTTCCTTCCTGTTTTCTTGCATATTCATTGAGCACAGGGTCAATTATCAGATAATTTAGGATAACCAAAAGTATGTTCCCCATTCTTGGAAAATCATACCAATGTAGGTGGATTCATCTGACAATTATCATTATGATTCCCAATACAGTCTGTACAAGAAAATTCACTAAAGAAATTACGAGCCATGTAATTTAGATTAAGAAAATATAATTTAAAATATAACCATAAATTCTATTATGTCAAAACAAATTCACTTCGGAGATGAAGCTCGTCTCCAGATGTTCTCCGGTATGGAGAAAGTTGCGAAAACGGTTGTCGCAACGATCGGACCCAAGGGTCGCAATGTTATTTTCTCGAAATCATACGGTGCACCACAGGTAACCAACGATGGTGTCACGATAGCGAAAGAGATCGAACTCGAAGACAAAGTCGAGAATATGGGTGCTGATCTCATCAAGGAAGCAGCGAGCCGAACGAACGATGCAGCTGGTGACGGAACTTCTACTGCTACCCTTCTCACCTACGCGATGGTGAAGGAAGGACTTCGTGAGATCCGCTCGGGTATCAATGCGATCGAGCTCAAGAACGGTATGAAAAAAGCAGGTTCCCTCGTTGTAGCCGAACTCGCGAATATGAGCAAGACGCTCAATACTCAGGAAGAAATTGAACAAGTAGCCACTATTTCTGCTCAGGATCATGAAGTAGGAAAAATCATTGCTGATGCGATGGAAAAAGTCGGAAAAGATGGTGTCATCACCGTTGAAGAAGGGAAAACTTTCGGTCTCGAAGTCGAAGTGACTGAAGGTATGAAGTTCGATAATGGGTATATCTCTCCGTATATGATCACGGACGGTGAAAAGATGGAAGGACGCATCAATGATGCTGCTATCCTCATCACCGACAAGAAGATCTCAAGTCTCAAGGATATCCTCGGAGTCCTCGAATCCCTCGCGCAGAGTGGAAAACGCGAACTCGTTATCATCGCGGATGATATCGATGGAGAAGCACTCACGGGAATTATCCTCAACAAGCTCAAGGGAGTTCTCACCGTTCTCGGTATCAAGGCTCCAGGTTTTGGTGACAGAAAAAAAGAAATGCTCAGGGATCTCGCTGTTCTCACTGGTGCAACGCTCATCACTGAAGAGACGGGATACAAACTCGAAAATGCGTCTATCGAACACCTCGGTCATGCGAAGGCAGTTGTCTCAACCAAGGACAATACGACCATCATCGGTGGAGGTGGTGACAAGCATCTCATCAATGCTCGTGTGAATGAGATTCGTAACCAGATATCTATCACAAAATCGGACTACGATAAAGAAAAACTCGCAGAACGTGTCGCGAAACTTGCTGGTGGAATCGCGGTAATCAAGGTCGGGGCTGCGAGTGAAGTCGAGATGAAGGAGAAAAAACTCCGTATCGAAGATGCGCTCAATGCTACCAAGGCTGCCGTCGATGAAGGTATTGTCGCTGGTGGTGGAGTCGCACTTCTGAAGGCATCGAAAGTCCTCGAAACTGCGAAATTCTCTCGCGAAGAAAAAGTCGGAGCTGATATCGTCGCTCGCGCACTCACCTATCCAGTTCGCCAGATTGCCGACAATGCTGGAAAAGAAGGTGCTGTCGTCGTAAATGAGATCTTGAAAAATGGTGATGCACACTATGGATATGATGCAGCAATGGATGAATACAAAGATCTCGTGAAGGCAGGTATCATTGATCCAACCAAGGTAGAACGTTCCGCTCTCGAAAATTCTATCTCTATCGCGGGAATGTTCCTCACGACTGAGGCACTCATCGTCGATGCTCCGAAAAAGGAGGAACCAGCAATGCCTCCAGGTGGTGGAATGGGAGGTATGGGCGGAATGGGAATGTACTAAATATATATAAATCACATCTTGGACTCTAGAAAATTCCCCTTCTTCGGGGAATTTTTTATAATTTTTCGAGAAAAACTTGCATCATCTATCATTTCTTATATACTACCTTGCAGTACATAGTACTATGTAACTAATAATCTATGCCTCAAAAGGAAGAAACGCTCAAAATCACCACCCAAATGCGAAAAGGTATCCTCGAATATATGATACTTTCTATTATTGGAAAAGGTGAATCCTATGCGTCAGACATACTCGAAATCCTGAAAAAAAACAAGCTCCTCGTTGTCGAATGAACGCTTTATCCGCTTCTTTCTCGTCTCAAAGACGATGGACTCATCTCATATTATTGGGTAGAGTCTGCTTCTTGACCTCCGAGAAAATACTTCCGACTGACGGAAAATGGTCGCGAAACTCATATCCTCATGAAACATATATGGAATGAATTATCCGAAGCAGTCAATACTATTACTCAATAATTACCTATTTATGGCAACTTTTCATCTCTCCTGAAAATCATTCGAAACCTCTGAAACTTCAAAAGATTTTCTCGAATCCTATATCAAACGCCTAAAATCCTATATCGAGATGCATGATATATCTCAGAATTATCTCGATGATATCACGGAACGTCTCGTAGAAAAATTGTCTCAACTCGAGAAAAATGAGACAACTCTAAAAGATGCGGATGTTATCAAAATCGTGAATGACATCGGTGAACCTGAAGATATATTTCCCGAATCGAGCAATGAAGAAACAAAACACCAGAAAACACCATTTCGAAAAAAACAGCTCGAAAGAAATACAGAAAAATGAATTATTTTTTGAGTGTGTGCTGGAATAGGAGACTTTTTCGAGATCGATGTACTCTGGGTACGTCTTGGATTCATTTTTTTCACGATTGCATGGGGAGCGGGAATAATCATCTACCTCGCGCTTGCCTTCTTATTACCAAACGGAACAAAACCAACGTCAAAAGAAAAAACTGAGGCAAAAAGAGGAATCATCGATCAACTCGTCTCGTTGGTCGGAACTTCATTTCGATGAATTTTCCGTTTATTTCTCATTATTGTTTTTGGACTGATCGGACTCGGTCTCGCTGGATGTTTTGTGTGAGGAGTGATTGTTTCCGGATTTCTCCTCTCTGGTGGCATAGAATTCGAGAACCAATACTTCCCTGCCATCATACCTGATTCCCTACTCATCGCTGCGCCACTTCTCACTGTTCTCTCACTCGTCGTAGTGATAGCAATATTTGGTAGTATTATCGGGAAAAATCTCTTCGGGAAAATGTGATGGATGATGGTCACTTTGCTTTCTGGGATTGGATTTATCCTTCTCGCTGCAGGAGGTTTTGAGACTTTCCAGAAGTATATGTGGAGTGAGAATGTTATCCAAGAACAAATGCTTAACTTCACGGGAAACACTCTCGAAATTCTCAATAATCTGGATAACTGATATAATATGCATCATCGACTCGATATGGAAGAGAGGTTGATGATACGAAAAGAAGCAAACAGAAAAGGAATTTCTATTCGAAGCACTACGACAATCCAGTCGCAGAATCAGAGAAGTGCACAAGAAATCATCGAGAAAATCAATCCACTCGTGTATACACTTTCTGGAAATATCCTTACGATCGAGAATGCTTCATGATCTGACTTTCAATCACGCGTCCCATATTCATTTCCGAGAAGAAATATAGAAATCATCATCCCTGAAGAAATGACTATTGTCGGAACGTATAGCGACTGGAACTAGAAAAATAGAGAACCAAAAAAACCTTCAGTGTATTTCTGAAGGTTTTTTATATGATTATTCTTTTACTTTTTGGCGTACTCTTCGGAGAATCTCAGCCTGAAGTTCTGCACCATGTCGAGAACGCTGCAAAAGCGTGAAAAAGTCATCTTTCAAAAACACTTGTAATTCCGTATCCTCTACTGCCTCTACTGTCGCATCACGTGGTTCATCGGTAATAAGCGCAATCTCACCAAAGAACGCTCCAGTACCGAGAGTTGCGATTTCCTGTCCTCACTTGATGATACGAACAGAGCCATTGTTGATATAATATGCACAGCCATTGGATGTATCTCCGACAGAGAGAATTCGTTCCCCAGTCTTTACATACTGTGTCTGACTCATGAGTAGAAAATACGTAATTTCCTCTTTCGAGAATCCATCGAAAATATAGAGTTCATCAATTTTTGCAGACATGGAATGATAATTAAGATGATTCTATTGTAGCAAACTCTTGGAAAAAATGCAAAAAAATCCCCTTCCAAAAGGCAGAAGAGGATTTATGATTATATTTTTATCGATCAACTCGTTGAGCCTTATCGACAACGATGAAGTCAGAACGAATGAATCCATGAATCGTACGATCATCAGAAATAACTTCTGACCAATTATCAACCGTAGAGACAACGTAGAGATTTGTTTTATTTGAGAGAACAAATTTGATTTTTGATCCATACCATGGATGTTCACGAACATTCACGAGATGAGCAACATTCACATGAGCAACATCACTCCAGTATGCCTGATCTGCCTGACCAATACGAACGAGATCACTTGCATTCGGAAGGCGGAGATATTTCGCAGCGATGTATCCGAGAGCTTTTCCTCCTGTTTCAGCAATGACTGTATTCGATTTTGTATCTGTCACTTCCGCTGTTGCACCTTGTGATTTGACCCAACCAGTTTCCTTTCATGATACAACCACTGCATCATTTTTCATCAAGTATGCCTTCACTTGAGCTAACATACTTCCAGATGCGCGCATCTTCACACTTCGAGTTGGATTCACATATCGGATTCCTTTGTTCTGCATCTGAAGTGTACGATAATTCGTGATGTCCGTGGAACGAATATCGAAGGCTGGACCATTTTTTGGGTCAAAAGTAGTACCCGAAGCAGCAAATGCACGCCCTACACAACCAGGAAGATTTTTCTCGACATGCGTAAGAGTTGATGTCCCATTTTCTCGTGTGATACGATTCCCGTTACAATTCGTGATGACAGTTGCTGTTGATGCAGAAGAAATAGATTCTACCGAAACAGCTTCTGTCTGAACTGATGAAACAGTTGAAGATGGAATATTTTCTGTTGCCTCTGCTGTTCTTGTACCGACACAACCAGGAAGATTTTTTTCGACATGAAGAATCTGGAGTTGACCAACTTCAGTACGAACAATCTGTGTACCATTGCAATTCGTAACAGCAGAAACCTCACCAGAAGATGCAAAACTTGTATCAAGTGTAAACGTAATCCCGAGAAAAAGAAGAGCGGTAAAAAGAATTCTTCGCAACATAATATAAATCTTTGAGTGAATAAATTTCATTCATAATACTAATTGTTACGAAATGTCAAATTTATTGTGTGGATATAAAATATCCTCTACTGAGAGAGGATATTTCTGTACAAAAAAGTATAACAATTATTCCCAACTGAACTTCAATGCTTTTTTCTCAACGGAAAGTTGTACTTTCTTTTTTCGCTTCTTGTCGACGAGCTCATCCGCAATAGCATCTTCGATTTTGTCCTGAATATAGCGTCTCACTGGACGTGCTCCATATTCTGGATTGTACGTCTCTGAGACAATGTGAGTCACCGCTTTCGCGTCGTATACGAGAGTGATTCCAATAGTATCGAGTCGAGAAACAAGGTCATCTAGTTGAAGTAGAACGATCGACTTGAGTACCTTTTTGTCGAGTGGAGAAAATACAACAGTCTTATCAATACGGTTCAGAAATTCCGGAGCAAAGGTATCAGGAAGCTGTTTCAGAACACGTTCACGAATCCCAGCATAATCCGAAATAATCTTTTTCTCATCGCTCTCGGAAGTATTGAACCCGATTTTTGCAGCTTCATTGTTGAACTCTTCTGAACCAATATTCGAAGTCATGATGACAATCGTATTCTTGAAGTTCACGAGTCGTCCTTTTCCATCAGAGATAGCACCATCTTCGAGAATCTGAAGAAGGAGATTGTAGATATCGAAATTCCCCTTCTCAATCTCATCAAACAGCACAATTGAATACGGTTTTCTGCGGACTTTTTCTGTGAGAAGTCCACCCTCCTCATATCCGACATATCCCGCTGTAGTACCGATAAGCTTCGATGCGCTCGACTTATCCTGATATTCACTCATATCGATTTTTATGAGAGCTTTCTCATCACCGAAAAATTCTTCTGCAAGCACTTTCACAAGCTCTGTCTTCCCTACTCCCGTTGGTCCAAGAAAAAGAAATGATCAAATCGGACGATTAGGGTTCGATATTCCAACGCGGGAACGCTTCAATGAACTCACAATAGAATCAATCGCCTCATCTTGACCGACAATGCGCTTTTTGATTGCTGGAGCAAGTCCTCGGAGCTTCGAGAGATCTTCTTTTTCGAGATTCTTGAGCGGAACTCCCGTCATCTGATGAATCACACGCTGAACATCTGCCGATGTGATATGAAGACGATTCTTGTGCGGAATCACTCGTTTTTTCTTTTTTGTTTCGATTTCTTGTGTGAGCTTTTCGAGTTCTTTTCGTTTTGCAAGCGCTTTCTGATACTGTTGAGAAATGAGGAACGACTCAATATCTTTCTGGAGGTCTTGGATTTTTTCTTTGATTTCTTCTACCTCAGAAGTGTCGAAACTATAGGTCATACTCTTCGCACTACATGCTTCATCGATGAGATCAATCGCCTTATCTGGAAGGAATCGCTCTGTGATATAACGATTCGAGAGAGCAACTGCATCCAGAATCGCATCATCTTCGATAACGAGGTTATGAAATTCCTCAAATGTTGTCTTCAGTCAATGAATCACTTCGACCGCAGTATCGAAATCTGGTTCTGGAACATCAATCTTCTGGAATCGACGTTCGAGTGCAGAATCCTTTTCGATATATTTCTGGTATTCTGAAAGAGTGGTAGCACCGATGAGACAAATCTGTCCGCGTGCCATAGCAGGCTTCAAAATATTGGCTGCATCGAGTGTTCCTTCTGATCCTCCAGCACCAATAATCGTATGAATCTCATCGATAAAAAGAATAATCTCATTTTCGAGCTTCGAAGCCTCATCAATCACTTGTTTCAAACGTCCTTCGAATTCCCCACGATACTTCGTACCCGCAACCATGAGCGACATATCGATTGATACGACTCGTTTTCCTTGCATAGCAAATGGTACTTTCCCTTCTGCAATACGGAGAGCAAGCCCCTCTACAACAGCCGTTTTCCCCACTCCAGGATCTCCGACAAGACATGGATTATTCTTCGTTTTTCGGTTCAGAATACTAATCAGACGCTCTATTTCTGTCTCACGACCGATAATAGGATCCACCTTTCCTTCACGCGCATTTTGTGTCAGATCCATCCCGAAGAAATCGAGTGCTGGAGTCTTGGAATCTTTCTTATCTTGCGGTTTATTATGAGAAAACGGATTCTGTGCATTTTTTGAACCATTATTATCCGTATTTGGAATATTACTCGAACCCATACTTTCTTCGAGCATTTTCACAATATCATCAATGGGGCCGAATATTCCATTCTCTCCTTCTCACTTTTCCTTTATAGAAGATCATGCGATGAGTTTATTTATCTCCATCAACTGGTTCTCGAAGTCTTTCGGAGAAATACCCACAAAATCCAGAAATTGATAAAACCAATTTTCTCCCTGAATACGAAAGAGTGCCAAAAGAAAGTCTTCCACACTGGCTTGCGATTTCTGAAAACTAGCCGCTACTTTCATGCTCATGACAATCAACTCTTTCACTCGTGAAGAGATACCAATATATTGCCCATCACGGATTCCATCTTCATGCACAAAAGGAGGACGAGAAAGAACATCGATTACAATTTTGTCATTGAGTCCAAAACTCGCAAAAAGATCGAATATGTTCCCTTCTTGGATATGAGCTATCTGAATAATAACATCTTCTGGAAGAATCTCAGAATAGCCAAATTGTTTCGCGCGATTCTCGGCTGCGAGCATGATATTTTTGTATTCTTCGGTGAACTGATTGAGCATAGAGACGATTGTATTATGAAATGAAACTGTAAATTTCGTGTGAAGATTATAGGAAATTCTCTCGAAAATCAAGCAGTAATAGTTCCTTTATCATAGCAAGAAATGGAGAATAATGGAAGTATTTTTCCTTGCACATTTCTCTTCATTCAGTCTAAGAGTATTTGATTTTTGGGAACTCTCATATACAATCATCCCCAGTCTTTACTCTTCCTTTCCCAATGAGCACAAACACAATTCTTCTCATAGAAGACGATGAGGGAATCCTCACTCCTCTTTCGATGTATCTAGAACAATCTGGCTTCAATATCGCGACATGCAAAAATGGCATAAATGCGCTCGATACATTCCGCCAAGAAAAACCGGTGGTTATTGTTCTCGATATCAATCTTCCTGGAAAAAATGGTATTGATGTTTGTCGGGAAATACGTGAAATCAGTACAATACCTATCATTATTCTTTCTGCACGAGAAAGCGAAGACGATAAAGTCACACTTCTGGATCTTGGTGCCGATGACTATGTTTCCAAACCATTCTCTGCACGGGAACTCGTCGCCCGCATTCATGCGGTCATCAAGCGAAGCGAAATGAAAAAAGAACAAAAACCATCATGAAAGTCAATCATGCTTGGTAATATCACACTCGACGCAAAAACACACATAGCATCAGTAGATGGAGAGGAACTACGACTCACAAAAACAGAATTTGCACTTCTCGAATATTTCATGAAAAATAGCAAAGGAATCATCAAGCGAGAATCGCTCATGAAGGATATTATTGGATACGATCAATATATCTATGATCGAACGATCGATACGCATATCAAAAATCTCCGGAAAAAAATCGGAAACTCTATCGAAATAGAAACAATCCGTGGAATCTGATATCGAGTCAATGAATTGTAATTGTTCATTTATTGAACCATAATTATTACAAATAAACGGAATATCTGAAAAAAATTGCAAGTCTTCTCTATTTTCATAGAATAAGGAGACTTTCTCTATTTATCGATGCTCAAAATCTCTGGCCCTCAAAATCTCGCTGGCACCGTAAAAATATCTGGCTCTAAAAATGCAGCACTTCCGCTCATTGCCTGTGGACTCTTTTTCAAACATTTCACCCTCCATAATGTTCCACATATTGGAGATGTTCACACATTTCTCTCTATCATCGAATCACTCGGAGTCAAAGTCGACTTCCATGATAATGGAATACTCACACTCGATACCACACATATGAGTGTTCATTGACTCGATCGCGAGAAAATCAAAAAAATTCGCGTTGGAATATTTCTTTTTCCACCACTTCTCAAGCGATTCGGTGGACTCGAGATTCCTTATCCAGGTGGTTGCAATATCGGAAAACGCCCTATCGACGAACATCTCACTGCTTTCTCAACCTATGGTTATGAGAATATGGGTGAAGGTGAAAATATCGCATTCCAGTGAGAAGATCATGGGAAAGATATCACTATTCGCGGGAATTTCGCTGTGACTGCCACAGAGAATATTCTCATGATGGCAGCATTCCGTATAGGAAAAACGACTATCGAACTCGGTGCCATCGAACCACACGTTATCTGTCTCATTGATTTTCTCCGAAGTGTTGGCGTGAATATCGAGGTTACCTATGATCATCACATCAGAATCGAAGGAATCGGAACTATTCCAGATACTGCAGAAGCAACGGTCATCTCAGACTATATCGAAAGTGGAACTTTTGTGGTACTCGGGGCACTCACCGCTGAACCATCAGTGAAAATCGAACATGCGAGAATCAGCGACCTCACTGCATTTCTCGGCAAGTGTGAAGATATCGGAGTGCGCTTCGATCTCGATCAAGAAAAAGATATCATCACCGTCTACAATTCTCGTTCGAGTCTTCGATGCGCCAATCTCCAGACGAATGTCTATCCTGGTTTTCCGACAGATCTCCAATCCCCTTTTGCTCTCCTCCTCACACAAGCAGATGGCATGTCACGTATCCATGAAGTCCTCTTCGAAGGTCGACTCAATTGGCTCATCGAGATAGAGAAGATGAAGTGACATATTGCCATCATGAATCCACACGAAGCGCTCATATTCGGAAAAACACACCTCAGAGGTGCAACGGTTTCGAGCTGGGATCTCCGAGCTTGAGTCACTATGATTCTCGCGGCGATGATTGCTCGAGGAGAGACAACCATCACGAATGTCGAATATATCGAGCGTGGCTATGAAGACATTATCGGAAAAATCGCGAAACTGGGTGGAATTATTGAGACAGTCTAACTTTTCTCTTTTCTAGATAACTAATCTACTCACTTATGTGATACTGAGACTTCGCACCACCGAGCGGACATCACGCGAAAATACCGCTCACAAAAGCACAAATCAGAAAAATGCAAGAAGCCTACAAAAATGCAGATAAAATCAGCGCAGAAGTAAAGGAAAAAGAAGAGGAAGAACAAAAAATATCCGCCAAAGAGACGGATACTATTTTAAAATTTCTATAGATACACTTACGAAGGGAACGATTATAATTAGATTACACTTACTGGGCCTTCTGCATTTTTCTGTGCCCATTCAAGTATAGCATTCGCGCTATCAACAAGAGATTCCATATTATTTATCCAAGAATCTCACAGCGAATTATCAGTATCTCGAATATCAATTTTAGGAAGTCATAGAAAATAGTTTACTACCATTCACTCTGTAAAATGAGCACCGTGATGCTGCAGCCGAGAGAAGTTATCTACATCAGAAAGCACATCAACCAACTCTTGTCTTATTTTATTCGCTGTTTCTTTATATCTTCCTGTCATTTTGCTAACATATTCTCACTTAGCTTCCCTTTCTGTATAAAAAGATTCTTGAATTTGTAAATAATTTTCTACGACATGTGGACTTGCAGATAATTCTCCACAATTTTTTCCACTAAAATCTCTTATATACACACCCTTGTTTTGAGTTTCATAACTTCAGAGATAACCTTGCGATGTATTCATAGATGGAAGAATAGTCTAATAAACTTCTTTATCTTATTCTCTCTCTCTGTATTGTCAAATAATATTTTTACTTTTTAATAATTATATATAATTTTCTCGACTTGCTCGAGTTTTTTTGTACAATTGGATGCATGCAAAAATCCTTCTCTGACATCCTCGCTTCTCTGAATGAAAAACAACTCGAAGCAGTCGAAACCATCTATTGACCTGTGCTCGTGATTGCCTGACCTGGAAGTGGGAAAACACAACTTCTCGCAGCTCGTATAGCCAATATCCTTCAGACGACAGACTACCTCCCATCGAATATCCTCTGTCTCACATTCACAGAAAATGCTACCAAGAACATGCGAGAACGCCTTGCGAGCATGATTGGCCAGGATGCATATCGTGTTGCGATTCATACGTTCCACAGTTTCGGGAATGAAGTTATCAATCGTTTTCGGTATCTCTCGAAGGAATACACTGACGCCAAGCCTGTAGATATGATTGAATCTTCACGGATTCTCGACCATATTCTCGAGTGACTCTCATGGGATAATCCGTACAAGCCAGGATTTCGTGCCAGTGATACGATCAAGGAAGTCCTCGGAAATATCGGAAATCTCAAGAAATGAGGAATTACTCCTGCATTTTATCGAGTGATTCTTGAGCTCAATCGTCGTACTATAGAGCAGATAAACCCTATCATCAGCGAATATTGGAGTCAGATAGATAGCCTCGGACAAAAGAAAGAAGAAAAGGCGAAAAAGATCGAACTTTTCCAATTATTCACAGAAAAGGTTCAACAATTGTCCGAATCAGAGAAAAATATAGGAAATTATGAACGATTCGAAACAGTATTTTCGCGAAGTCTCGGTGAAGCATGGGAACTATACGAATGAGATAACAGCACGAAGTTCATGAACGCTTGGCGCGATACTTGGACACAGAAGAACTACAAAAATATCCGTGAACTCAAGGAAACCAGCAAGCTCGAGAAACAACTCGCTCTCGCTGATATTTTCGAACTGTATCAGAATACTCTGAAGGAAAAATGACTCATCGACTTCTCTGATATGATCCTCGAAGCTATCAGCCTCATCGAAGAGAATGATATTGTCCGCATGAGTCTCGCAGAGACCTACCAATTCATCATGATCGATGAATTCCAGGACACCAATGAAGCTCAGATGCGACTCATCAACGGAATCCTCTCAGTTAATACCGAGAATCCGAATATTTTCGCTGTTGGTGATGATGATCAGTCCATCTACAAGTTCCAGTGAGCTAATACGAAAAATATCCGCGATTTTCACGATAATTATCCAGATACTCGACTGATTATCCTCGAGAAAAACTATCGTTCGAAAGAAGAGATTATTCATGCAAGTCGTTCAGTTATCAAATCAGAAATGAACGATATATGAAATATCTTCGAAGGAGCAGTGAAAAAATTCGAAGCTATTCGAGAAACTGGCGGTAGTGTCAGAAAAAGGAAATTCAAGAATGAACTCGAAGAAATCTCATGGATCATCGATGATATTGCATCAAAAACCACTTCTGGAATCCATCCGAACGAAATTGCTGTGATTACGAAGAAGAATAAAACGCTCGAACTCATAGCAAAATGACTACTCGAGAAAAATATCAGTGTCAATCTCTCGAAGGATGAATCTATTTTCGACAATGAGATTATCATCCTCATCCTCAATATTTTGAAGCTTCTCGATACTCTCGAAGGAAGTTATCGGGAGGAAAATGCTGAACTTCTCGTGAGTATCATTTCTCATTCGTGTTTCGCCATCAATCGTCTCATTCTCTGGAATATATCCAAGACTATCTACCATGCTCGAAAAGATACGACGAAATCCTGGATCGAAACCCTCGCAAACCATGAAGATGAAAAGATACGAAATATAGGGAATTTTCTGAAGGAGCTTTCTCAGAGAGCGTACACCGAACGACTCGAAGATATTATCGACTATATCACTGGTGCGAATCAACTCTCACTTCCTGATGACTACGATGATGAAGGAAAGAAAAATCCACTCCAGATCGATATGTTCTCTGGAGAAAAAGAAGAATACATTTCACCTCTGTATTCTCACTTTTTCGGACATATATCGAACCATAATTGATGAGATATACTCTATTCACGTCATCTGGCGAACATGCGAGCATTCATAGAAAATGTCCGCAGTTACAAGAATGGCAAGAATTATCTCACGCTCCATGATGCTATAGAAATCCTCGATCTCATCGAGAAGTACGATATCCAGATAGAAGTCTCCCACATCATTGGTGATGAATCCAATGCTGTCAATCTCATCACGGTCTACAAAGCAAAATGACTCGAATGGGAATATGTCTACGTGCCATGCATCCATACGAGAGAATACAAATCTGGGAAGATTTCTGGATCAACTCTTCCGAAAAATCTCCCACTCGAAGCCGATCGGGATGATGATAGTGATATCGAGCGGCTTATCTATACTGCCTTCACTCGTGCGAAGGATGCACTCACTATCACCTATTCCGAGGAGAGTATCAGTGAGAAATCTCTCGAGCCACTTGCTTGTATCGAAGTCGAAAGTACTGACTGGGAAGAGTCCACGACCACACCACTCACGAGCCTCACGGAAACACTCGAAATCGAGAAAAAAGAGTTGTTTGCACTTCCCTATCTCGGCGAAGAACAAGACTTTCTTCGCGACCGTATCGAGAAACTCTTCGTCATGAATGCCACAGCACTCCAGAACTTCCTGAATGTTGCCGATGCTGGACCAGAATATTTCGTCTCGAATTCCCTCCTCCGTTTCCCCCAGGCAAAAAATATATCCGCCACCTATGGTTCTGCGATGCATAAGGCACTCGAAGATTTCTTCACCGACTACGCGGGCAAGAAAACCTACAAGAAAGAAATCCTCTTCGAATCGTTCGAAACATATCTGAGAAAGGAAGGATTCGACCGAAAAACCGAAGAAACCTATCTCGCACGGGGAAAAGAAAACCTCGAATCGCTCTACTCGGAAATCACGGGACAATCCTATGGAGAACTCTTTCTCGAATATGATTTCCGTGCGGCACATGGTGGAACATTCTTGCCAGTGGATGAAACCAATGCCATCCAACTCACAGGAAAAATCGACCGTATCGAGCGGCTTCCTGACGATTCTCTCATCATCACTGACTACAAGACTGGAAGTGGATTCGATACTTTTGATGGGCGCGGAGCAGAATATGAGAAGATCAAGCAATGGAAATATCGTCTCCAACTCTGTTTCTATGCGATCTTGTTCGAACTCTCTCCTCGCTGGCGTATGTTCCAGAACAAGCGATATGAACTCTTCTTCGTCGAGAAAAATCGTGATGAAGATCGATTCCACCGTGTTGTCGAGTATATCCAACAAGGAGAGATTGAGCGGACAAAGAGACTCATCATCGCAGTGATATCGAAAATCCAGAATCTCGACTTTCCTGATATCTCGAAATATCCGAAAACACTGGAAGGAATCAGGATGTTCGAGGAAAAATTATTAAATTGACAAATATAGTTATTTTATTATTTTATATTAAAATAACGCTTTAACATATGTCCAGATACTACTTGCAGAATCCTCGAGGTTACTGAGAAGGATGACCCCTCTGTCTCACTTACAGATCAGGTTTTCTCTGATATCAATCACAACAAATTGCAACATTACTATGAAAGAAAAGAACTTGATTAGAGGCCACTTGTGAATTATTCTGAATACCACCTCATGTTGTAGAGCCTTTCTTATGAGGAAAAGATACAGACAGAGAAATACTTATCCATGCTTTTGATATTTTCACGGAAAGATACAAAACAATTCCTAAAAACACTTGTAATATAAAAGTCCAAGACCATCAATATATTTGACTCAGGGCTATTGGACTTATCATACAATGAAGAGAAAGTTTAAATGCAATAAAAGAAGAAATAGGATTTTGACCTCAAGCAATCAGTCAAAAAATACATCTTGCACACAGACTTCTAAAAAACGGTTGGAAAGAATTCCAACATGATATACTAACTGCAAGAGAAGAATTGGAATATAGTTCAGAAACAAATAAATAATTCTTATGTTTCTTGAGCAGTTCAATCAACTTAACAATATTCATCAATCTTCCGAATCAATTCTCGCTCTTGAGAAATTTTTATCAGATGTACAAAGAGTCTGGACAAAAGATCCTGAAATCCAAGAAGAAGAATCTGTTCTAGATCATACCAGGGAAAGTATAGAGCTCGCACGCAAATATTCTCATATCATCGAGCAATATGGATGAAATCCTCTCCGAGTCGTCCATCTCCTCGAAGTACATGATATTCCTGAGATTCTCACGGGAGATACCGATCCACGACGCATCGATGCTCATGTGAAGCATGTTCGTGAGGAATGGGCAATGACACTTCTGATTTCAAACCCGAGCGACCGTGAAGCTTGGCAAGAATATGCAGAAGGAGAAAGTATCGATGCACAATTCGCAAAAGCATTCGACAAAATGCAATTTCTCCTAAAACTTCAAAAAATAGGATGGAGAAGTGAATATCCATGAGCTATGAGAAACTATAGAAAATATTTCCTCCCCTTTCCTGAACTTCTCGAGATAGTCGACCATCCAATATTTTCTACCATTGTTTCTTCCGAAAGTACCACCATATAAGCCCAAAAACTGCACCGAAAAAGTGTCCGACGAAACTAATATTTCCCATGAATCCGATAGCAATATTCAGAACGAGCATGACGAGAATCTGATTCGCCATCGGATGATGTGCCGTATGGAGATCAATCCAGAGATACGAGAGGATCGCCATACAGAATCCCGAGATACCAATCGTGAGAGAATATGGAGCGAAGAACCAGAGCGCCGCAGCAACGAAAATCGTATTGAGAAGAAAGAAGAGTTGGAATCGCCCCTTACTCATGCGAGTCTCCACTTCTGGTCATGCCTGGTAGAGAAAATAGGAATTGAAAAGAATATGCAAGATGCTTCCATGAAGAAACTGATAGAGAAATAACTGCCCAATAAATAGAATCATTCCATCTCCAGAAAGAGAAATATGATGAAATCCAAATAACGATACAATACCTGGAAATAGAAATCCAAGTACAGATACAATCACTGCTACTACAATAAGTGCATGAGAGAAATATTCTTTCGGATAGAATGGAAATGGAAGTTGAGTTTTGTATGAACGCATAGAAAAAATCCCTTTACGAATAAAGGGATTTTAGGAATTTTTGGAAAGAATACAACTCTTCATATCATTTTGTCATTCCGAACGGAGTGAGGAATCTCTTTCAAATATATTTTGAGAAGCTTTAATACAGCGGAGAGAGATTTCTTCATTTCATTACGAGATGACAAAAATAAAACCCTCGAACGAGGGTTTTTGGTAATTATTTTCGGAGTCCGAGCTTCTCGATAAGAGCGAGATAGCGAGATTCTTCCTTCTTCTTGAGGTAATCAAGAAGTTTTCGACGTTTTGCTACCATCATCACGATACCGCGACGAGAGTGATTGTCTTGCTTGTGAGTCTCGAGGTGATTCTTCAAGTTCTCGATACGAGAAGTGAGAATAGCAACCTGAACTTCTGGAGAACCAGTATCGCCCTTGTGCGTAGCGAACCCTTCCATGAGGGATTTCTTTTCTTTATGATCCATATTGTAGGAATTACAGTATTTTGAGATAAAAAATGTCAAAACCCGAAAATACACGAGTCAAAACAAATGGAGTATATAGAAAGGCTTCAGAAAAGCAAATTTTTATAATACTTGTCTCAGCGCCGTGATATTGAATGCATAGTCCATCTTCGTCGAACCAAGAATTCCGAGATATCCTTCATATTCCCCGATTTCAATTTTCTTCACTATCATGGTCGAACTCTCGAGTTCTGGAAGAATATTCTCTTCCCCGATGAAGACAGAAATACGATTGGTAATCTCCAGTTCTGAGAGAATATCGAGAAATTGATGTTTATTTTCGAGAAATTTGATCACTTGATACATTTCTTCGCCAATGACTCCTTTATTTCTATCGAAATAATTCGAAAGTCCGAGATAATACGAAGCACCAAGAGAAGGAATGCACGCGAACGTAATCTCACCCGTGATTTTCGTCAATCGAGATACGAGAGCATAGAGGGCATCATCGATGCGGTTATTCTCGACTTTTCGAGCATATTCTTCTTCTGCTTCGAGAAATACGGCAGGCATCGCCTCCATCAGATAATCCACAAAAACTCGAAGTCCACGAGTCGTCGGAAGTCGTCCAGCACTATTGTAGGGCTGGAAAATGAGTCCCATTTTCTCGAGGGAAGCCATATCATTGCGGACTGTTGCAGATGATACCTGAAGATCATGTTTTGCAAGAAGTGACTTTGAGCCCGTAATTTCTCCAGTCTTGATATATTCTTCGACGATGAGCTTCAGGATATGAACTTTTCTTTGATCGATTTTTTTCATGACAGAAACTTTTATGGATTATTTCTTTTTCACACGCATTGTCACACCATGATGCCCAGTAATCTCGACTTTATCGCCAGCAGAAAGATCGTCTTCTGACTCAATCAGATAATCAACTCCATCGAGAGTCACCTTCCATTCACCGCTGACTTTCTTGATAGTGCGAACTTGACCCATATATTGATCAGCTCCTTGTGGCATATGCGGATCTTGAGGAGAGAGAAGTTTCGGGAGTACAAAAGCAAAGATAAGACTCAAAATCGCAAATACAATTCCCTGAAGAATAGTGAAGGTCGTATCTCCAAGAAAATACACCAATCCCGCCACAAACGCACTCGCAATAGCGAGAGAAAGACCATAGAATGTAGTCGTTACCATTTCTATGATGAGAAAAATGATAGCCGCTGCAATCCAAAAATAGAGAATAGACATACTATAAAATTAGAAATTATAAATGAAAACTGTAGAGAATTAAAATTTTGTCATCCTCCGTAGGAGGATCTCTTTATTGTCAGGAAGGGATTCTCGCAAGCGAGAATGACAAAAGAGTAATTTATTTATATTCATCATTTATAGCTATTTCGCTCCTCCGAAGATTTTCGACACCCCAGCAAGAATATCAGAATCGAGAATATATTTTGTATTTTGTCCGAGAGCTCCTTCGATTACTTTGAGCTGTTCCTTTGTCACTGCAGCTCACTTGAAGAACTCTACCGCAGCATTGGACTCGAGTTCCATGCGCTTCGCTTCGGCTTCTGCGATAGCAATCTTCGCATTCGCTTCACCCTGAGCACGGAGAATCTGAGACTCACGTTCCCCTTCTGCCTGAAGGATTTTTGATTGCTTATCACCTTCTGATTTTGTGATGAGAGACTGTTTGTATCCTTCTGCTTCGAGAATTTGTGCACGTTTCTCACGTTCTGCCTTCATCTGTTTACTCATAGCATTCTGAATATCATCTGGTGGATCGAGACGCTTGATCTCGACACGGAGCACCTTGATTCCCCATTTTCCCGTCTCACGATCGAGAGATTCGAGAAGTCGTCCATTGATAATCTCACGATTCGAGAGTGTCTCATCGAGAGACATTGTACCGAGCACACTACGGAGATTGGTCTGCGCGAGGTTCACGACCGCCATGAAGACATTGTTGATGTCATAGGTCGCCTGATATGGATCGATAATCTGGACATAGATAACTCCATCTACTGCCATTCCGACATTATCCTTGGTGATAATCTGCTGTTCAGGAACTGTGACAACTTGTTCACGAATGTCAACACGTTTTACAGCTTGGATACCAGGAATGAGGAAAAATATTCCAGGCCCAACCGTATCCGTATATTTTCCGAGGAATTCTCGAAGCCCAACCTCACCCTGATTGATCTTGCGGATAAAGGCAGGAATCATGACAGCAATCACAATCAAGAGAAAAATAATAAATCCTGGTGTCATAGAGAAGTTGATAAAAAAATAAAAACACTATAATCGTATAGTTTTCGTCCAAAAAAGCAAAAAATTTAAACTTCCTTCAAATGACTAATATCGTTGCTATCGGTGGTGGAGCTGGAACATTCAATGTTCTCTACGGAATCAAGCGAAATCCAGAATTCAACATCTCAGCCATCATCTCCGTTGCAGACAATGGTGGAACTGCCGGACTCATTCGTGACAAATATGGTATCCTCCCTCCTGGAGATTTTCGCCGTGCTATCGCGGCACTGGCAGGAAATACAGAAATCGTGAGAAAACTTTTCGAATACAGTTTCAAGTGAGAAGAATGAGTCATCGGAAGTAATAAAATCGGAAATATCCTCTTCACTGCTCTCACGGATATTTCTGGAGGAGATGTAGAAAAGGCTATCGATACTATGGGAGAAATGTTCGACGTTCGCGGACGTGTGATTCCTGTGACACTCGAGGATGTGAATCTTGCTGTTCGCTTCGAAGATGGAGCCGTCGTCGTGGGGGAGAAAAATATCGACGTCTCAGATAAAAACGTATTCGAACGGTCACATAACATCGACCAGAATATCGTCGATGCTTGGCTCGAAGGTGCAGAAGGGAATCTCAATCCTCGTGCTCGTGAAGCTATCATGAATGCTGACTATATCATCATCGGGCCTGGAGATCTCTATACGAGTATTGTCCCGAATCTTCTCTCTGTCGGAATGCGTGAGGCACTGAGCGCCAGTAGTGCAAAAATCATCTACATATGCAATGCGATGACAAAACGCGGTGAGACCACCAATATGGAAGTGATTGATTTTATCAATACGATCGAGAAATATATCGATCCAGGAAAGCTCAACTATGTCATCGTGAACAACGGCTATATCTCTGATGAAGTGGTCGAGAAATACCGTGCTGAGGAAAACAAGAAGCCTCTTAAAATCAAAGATTATTCACTCTTTGAGAAAAAATGATATAAAATAATCGATCGTGACCTTGTACATACGAATGGTGATTATGTCCGTCACGATCCGGAAAAGCTCACAAAAATCCTCGAAGACATCGTGGGTGGGTGGATAAAATAATTATCTTTTGCCTATAATACAACATAAATCTGATTATTAATCCTCTTCTTTTGGAGAAGAGGACATTGATATAGTCATACTTTATCATGTACTCTTTGGTGCATATTATAAGCATCTCTCTCCAACTTCTGGAATATATTTATACTATAACAAACATAAAAAAGCCCCCTATGGTAAAGGGGCGCTAGCACCTCATTTTCTCATGGAAAATGAGGCAAGAAGAAGCTATACGGCTTAACTCGACCTAGATTCAGGCAAGCTAACTCGTAAAGTTCCTCACGATATGATATGTTTTGGTATTACGGGGAGGAGAGGGGTGTTTTTTAGGCAACCCCTCTCTCCTTGCCCTACCGTGCTGTCCTTCAGGACGGCGCGGAGCGGGCGACGGGTTGGGCGACGATGGCCATGTGAATCTCCTCGAAAAAGAAGAAGTGGATTTGCCCAATACTACAGGCAAGGTATAGCCTACAGAAGAAGAAGAAGAAGTCAAATTTTTTTCGAAAATTCCTTATGTAATCTGGTATAGAAAAGATAAAATCCAGACGTATAATCTGGATTTTATCGATGAGTGGATGCTATTTCACCACAATCGACAGCATTTTATTCGGGATAAAGATTTCTTTTATGATTTCTTTTCCTTCGAGCCACTTCGCGATATTCTCATCAGCACGGACAACTTCTGAGACCTCTTCTTGTCCGACACCATTGAGAAATGTGAAGGTTCCACGGAGTTTTCCCCCGACCTGAACTGCAATCGTCACTTCATCATCCACGAGCATGAATTCATCATATTCTGGCCAAGGAGCGTTATAAACGGATTCAAGATTCAATATTCAAGATTCAAGATTAGAAACATTGTCATTCTGAGCTTGCGAAGAATCTGCTCCGTTATTTTGAATTTTGAATTTTTCATTTTGAATCAGGAACCATAGTTCTTCTGCCATATGCGGTGCGAATGGATGAAGGAGAATCGCGAATGATTCTTTCCATTCAGTTTGGAACTCAGCATCCTGAGGAAGTCCTTCATTGAGGAGAATCTGGAGCGCAGAAATCGCTGTATTGAACTTGTATTCGACAATATCCTCCCCGATTTTCTTGATCGTTTTATGGAGCTGTTTCATGGCTTTCATATCATCTTTTGCAGTATTCTTCCCTTCGAAGAACGTAGAATATGCCTTATCGAGGAGACGACGAACTCCGATAATCGAATCCGTACTCCACGGAGCCGTATCACGGAAATCTGCCATACTCATCTCATAGAGACGAAGCGAATCAGCACCATATTCGCGGACAATATCGTTCGGATTCACGACGTTTTTGAGAGATTTCGACATCTTCGCAACCACTTGTTTCACTTCTGTTCCTGTTGATTTTTCGAAATATTTCCCATCTCTTTCTTCGATGAGATCCACTGCAACGAGTCCACCATCCGCACGCTCATAGGCATACGCGAGAATCATCCCCTGATTCACGAGCTTCTGGAATGGTTCTTTCGTCGGAACAATACCAATATCATAGAGTACCTTGTGCCAGAATCGCGCATAGAGGAGATGAAGCACTGCATGTTCCGTTCCTCCGACGTATTCATCCACATTCTGCCAGTACTCAAGCGCTTCCTTGCTCGCGAGGGCGAGAGGATTCGCAGGATCCATATAGCGAAGATAGTACCAGCAACTTCCACCCCATTGTGGCATCGTGTTCGTCTCACGTTTTCCCATGAGATTCGTCGCGAGTTCTACATTCACGAAACTCTCTACGGTCGCAAGTGGCGATTGCCCATCCCCTGCTGGCTCATATTTCTCTACTTCTGGAAGCATAAGAGGCAGATTCGAGTCGATGATGATTTTCGAGTTAATACCATCATAGATCTTGGAATATATTTTTCAATCGATAACCAGGAATTCTTCTGAAAGTTCCCTCCCTGAAAAGGGAGGGTTAGGGTGGGTTACATAAGAGGAATCCTTATTTAGTGTAACCCCCTCTGACTCCCCCTTGTCAAGGGGAGAATAGATACACGCTTCACCAGTTTTTGCATCCTTAAGTTTCTCTACTCTTGGTAACTTCACATAATCCTCATGACTAATATGAATCAGTGGAATCGGTTCTCCCCAGTATCGTTGACGAGAAAAAAGCCAATCACGGAGCTTGTAGTTTACCTTTTTGCGACCGAAGCCTTCGGATTCTGCTTTTTCAGAGAGAACTCGGCGAGCTTCTGCGGAAGTGAGTCAATTGAATCCAGAAGAATTCACAAGAATTCCATCTTCAGAAGTAGCCTTTGGAGAAAATGCATGCTTGATAGCAAAAGCGAAATTCTTGTGCAAATCAATACCAGTAAATTTTTCAAGAACCTCTTCTACAGAAAGCCATTCCCAAGAAAAATCCTCATGCTCTTCCAAACTCATTTCAACTCGCGATTCATTGAGCAATTCAACAAGAAAAAAACTAGCCATTGCTTCTCTTTCCACTTTTCTTACAGGAGCATGATGATTCATATGAAAACTACCAATGCACTCTTTTACTACAAAATTCTGAAAACCCGTTTCTTCTTTAATTTCTCTTGTAATAGCCGTGAGTATATCTTCACCTTCATCTACTCAACCACCTGGAAGGTCATAAAGATTTTCAAATTTATTGAATTTAAAAACAAGAATCTTTCCATCTTTTACAATAAGTGCTTTTGTAAAATCTCGACGAACTGCATTTTGTTTTGGAACTCCAAGAACTGGTGCAACGCTTTGCTTGATAGGAAGACTATACCTCTTAGCAAAGGCAAAATCCCTCTCATCATGCGCTGGAACCGCCATCACTGCACCAGTACCGTAGTGACCGAGCACATAGTCCGCAATCCAGAGTGGAACCGTTTCTCCATTGAATGGATTCACGACATATGAGCCGGTGAAAACTCCGGTTTTTTCTTTTCCTTCGTTGGTTCTATCTTGATCCGAGCGACTCGCTGCCTCAGTGATATACGCTTCACACTCTGCCGACTGTTCATCAGTGATGAAGTCATAGACACGAGGATGATCCGGCGCAAGTACAGCATAAGTCATTCCATAAACCGTGTCGACACGAGTGGTGTAAACTTCGATGGATGGAAGGATTTTATTTAAGAAAAGATTATGTGTGGCACTGTCTCGGTCATTAAAATGTCCTGCACTCTCGATATCAAAATGGGTTACTCAGATGTCATCAAAATGCTTTTTAGCCTCAGAATAAGTAATATATGGGTCATTCTTTGATAAGAATATTTGCCAGTCATTAACATTTCCACGGATTTTATCTGGATGATATTGTGTTTTCATTGTACGAGAACCAATGTCCCATGATACTTCTGACATGCTCGCACTCCAATCAACAGAGTCAATAAGCCCATTGAATACTGGAGCAACACAAATAAGTTTACCAATCTTTTTTTCAAGTCTCTCCACAAAATGCATCCCGAGAAATCATCCCATAGAATGCCCTATCACAAGGGAATCTTGATTCATCTTTGATTTATATTGATCAAGGAATGCTAATTGTTTTTCTAAATCTGGTTGGGTTGGATTGGGTAAACTCGGCATAATTACTTCATATCCAATATCTTCAAGTTCCTTCTTGAGCCCTGTTTGCCAAGCATGAAAATGAACGGAAGTGGTTCATTCATCTTCCCATCCATGAAGGATAAGAGCAAGTGGCTTTCATTCTACTTTTTTCATCATCCGAAACTCACACCCCTCACTCTTCCCTATCCAATTGCGTTGCATCTCTTTCACGCCCTCTGGCCAATCGAGTCCATCGAGATCTTCGATGAGTCGATCTGCATATTCGGTAATTTTCAAAACCCACTGACGAAGTGCGCGCTTCTCGACGCGAGTGCCACAACGATCACAGGTATTGTCAGCGAGGACTTCTTCATTCGCAAGTCCCGTCTTACAACTCGGACAATAGTTGATCGGCAGATCCTGTTCATATGCGAGTCCGCGCTTGAAGAGCTCGAGAAAAATCCACTGTGTCCATTGGTAATATTTCGGATCGGTCGTATCAATCTCGCGACTCCAATCATAGGAAAATCCGAGAGACTGAAGTTGCTCCTTAAAAATAGCAATATTCGCGGCGGTCGTCACAGCTGGATGAGTACCAGTCTTGATAGCATAGTTCTCAGCGGGAAGCCCGAAAGCATCCCAACCCATCGTATGGAGAACATTGTATCCCTTCGCATGATAAAAACGCGAGACAATATCGGTCGCTGCATACCCCTTCGGATGCCCGACATGAAGTCCAGATCCTGATGGATAAGGGAACATATCGAGGATGTATTTCTTGGGTTTTTGTATATCAAATGGTGGATTCTTCGTCTGGAAAGTCTGGTTTTCTTCCCAAAATTTTTGCCATTTCTGTTCGAGTTCGGTATGATTGTACGGCATAGAAGCTATTAATTATAAACTACAAAATTTCCTGAAAGGAAATAAGGATAATTCATGAAATAAATCTCTCTCAATATAGAGAAAATCTGGAAAAATACAACAAAAAAACCTTTGCCAAAGCAAAGGTTTTTAAGAAAAATGTAGATTCTTATTTGTTCGCAAGGAATCCAACAGCCCAATTCACGATAGAGAATGAGAGGAAGATCACTACGATACCAAGAAGAACCTGGATCAGGATATTCTTTCCTTTCTTCACCTTCTCTTCGTCACCTCCAGCAGTCACCATGAGGAATCCTCCATAGAGACCATATCCAGTAGCGAGAAGTGCAAGAAGACCAAGAAGTCCATTCAAGATATTCACAGCAACATCTACCACACTTGTCTGAGTTGTTCCCTTGAGGCGGTCATCAACCGTACCTGTAGTGATAGCTGCGAAAGACTGTTCCGCAGTGAGTGCCGCAGCTGTTCCAGTAAGGGCGAGCTTTGTAAGAGTGTTCATATATGAATAATTAAAAATATAAACGACAGCGCTATCATATCAGGTTCAAAGATAAAAGTCAAAAAAAAAGTAAAAACTCTTCACGACCAATGAAGAGTTTTCAGTTTTTACAAAGCTAGAACCAAAAGAGTGGGAGTTAAATGAGTCTGACCAGACTCACTCTTTTTCAGGAAATTAGACAGCAACCGCTGATTCGTCGAGAACTGGTGCAACTGGAGTCTCAACAGGAGTTGTAACAGCAGATGTAGTGGGACGACGAACTTCGAGTACGTATGGAAGAAGTGCCATGTAACGTGCGCGCTTGATAGCAGTTGCGAGTTTTTTCTGATTCGAAAGAGAAACACCACTATAGTATCGTGGGATGATACGATTGAACTTCGTGAGATATTTCTTGAGAAGAACGATATCTTTGTAGTCAATCTGAGTGATCCCTTCAGCGTCGATTGGACACTGCTTTTTTACTTTTTTAGACATAAGTAATAGGATTAAGAATGGAATTAAAATTAGAATTTACCACCTTCGAGATCAGAGAAGTCATCGAAGTCTACAGGATCTGGAGTGTCTGTTTCTGCGAAATCTTCTCTTTTTGAGAGGAAGATGAGCTGACCGACAACTACTTCTGTCTTGTGGAGCTTCGTGCCATCTTCTTTATCGATGATGCGAGTCTTGAGTCGACCTTCGATATAGACGAGTTTCCCCTTGGTGAGGAATTGCTCAGTACGTTCTGCGAGTGGACCCCAGACGACACAATTGGTGTATTCTGCTTCGGAGAGAGGTTCTCCAGCTGGACCTTTGTAGTACCGATTAGTGGCAATCGTGAAGGTTGCTACTTTTTTGTCACCTGCCGTTGTTTTTACAAAAGGATCTTTTGTTACATTTCCGATAAGGATAACCTTATTGATAGTTCTCATAAATGGAGAAATGATGAAATAAACTAATCTTCAAGCTTAACAAACATGTAACGCCAAATATCTTTCTTGATGTTGAATGAATTCGAAACATCAAAAAATCCTCCATTTCCCTCACTTTCGAGAGTATAAAGAAGGTAGTATCCAACATCCGAAGTACGGATGCGGTAAGCGAGCTTTTGCTCACCTGGATGATTTCTCTCGAGCACCTTAGCTCCAGAATCCGCGAGTTCTGACTCGATAGTAGCAACGAGCTCATTGCGCTCTGCTTCTGCGAGTTCAGGGTTCACGATCATCATGAGTTCGTATTTTCTCATAGAATCCTATGGGTTAATATCTTACGGTCATAGCCGCAAGAAGGATATAAATTGCACCTATAAAAAATGCGAGCGCATTATAGAAAGAAGGAGGAAAAAAGCAAAACTTTTTTCGCGATGAAAAAATAAATACGCAAGCTCAAGTTTTTGCATGAGAAAATAAAATGCGCTAAGATATTCTCACGTCACCCGAAACAAAAACAAATACTATTTCAATAATCTATAATCATCATGTCTTCTCGCAAGAAAGAATCCCCAAAGCTTCGTGAACTTTTTGGTACCATGAATGATGTCGAAGTGAGCAAAAAACTCATTAAGAAACTCCTCCAATATAATATGCAGTATGAAGAAATCACGAAAGTTATTCTTTCTCATTCTGAGCGAGCCTTTCTCGATGCAAGACTCATCACACTCGAAGAATACTACAATGATCTCCAGAGTACGAAAAAAAGTGAAGTCGAAAATTTCCTTGCATCGATTCCTGATTTCGAGTTGACACAAAAAGCATAATCTTCAAACATAAAGAAAACAAAAAAAACCGTCGAAACGGTCTTTTTTTGAATTGGATTCAGAAATTATTTCGCGTCAACAAAAGTGTACTCAACGTGTGTACGAGTCACCTTGTCATACTTCATGAGCTTGAGTTTCTCTCCTTGTGGAAGATTCTTCTTGTTCACAGCATAGACGTAATCACGACGTCCACCTCCAGCAGCCTTACCAACCTGGTATGTACATTTTCCCTTTGCCATAATAGATATTTTTAGATGGTAGATTGGAATTTCGAGGTTTTCTCGAAGCCCCAGAATGGACGTATCATATAGAAATATTATATTTTGCAAGTTTTTTCTCGTTCTTTTTGCTTTTTTCTGTTTTTTCCCTATTCTACCAACCAACTAACCTACTAATTTCTACACATGTTTATCGACGAAGTCAAGCTGACACTCAAGGCAGGAAAAGGAGGTGATGGCATCATCTCTTGGAGACGAGAAAAATATATCCCAAAAGGTGGTCCTTATGGTGGAGATGGTGGCGATGGTGGAGATATCATCCTTCGTGCCACGACGCACGAGACAACACTCGGGAAATTTCGTCATCTGAAGTCCATCAAGGCGGATGATGGAGAGAAGGGAGGTACCCAAGAAATGCATGGAGCAAGTGCCGAAGATACGATTCTCGAAGTGCCTGTCGGAACGATTGTGACCGATAATGAAGACGGAAGTATCATCTGTGATCTCACAAAACCTGGACAAGAATTCACTCTCTGTGAAGGTGGTCGTGGAGGATATGGAAATGCCCACTTCCCTTCCAGTACACGCCAAGCACCGAATTTTGCGGAACTCGGAGACGTCGGTGATGAACGTGATGTGAAGCTCGAACTGAAGCTCGTCGCTGATGTTGGACTTGTCGGACTTCCAAATGCTGGAAAATCTACTGTTATTCAATCTATCACGAATGTGAAGCCAAAAATCGCTGACTATGCCTTCACAACCCTCACGCCAAATCTTGGTGTCATGGAATGGAAAGGACAATCGCTCGTGATCGAAGATATTCCAGGATTGATCGAGGGTGCGAGCGAATGAAAAGGACTCGGATTCCAATTTTTGAAGCACATCGACCGTTGTCGCATCATCATCCATCTTCTCGATGCGAGCCAAGGAGAAGAACTCATGATAGAAAACTACCGAACCATCCGTAAGGAACTCGAGAACTGGAGCGAGAAAATGGCAGACAAAGAAGAGCTCGTTGTTTTCTCAAAAGCTGACCTCATCGACCCAGATCAACTCGAAGAGATGAAGCATATTTTCGAAAAAGAAACGGGAAAGAAAGTGACACTCACAATCTCTGCAGGAGCCTATATCCGTATCGATGAACTCCGAGATATTCTCATCGAGAGAATCCCAAAACCAGTAGAATCAGATATGATCACTGACGGAGAAACTGAAACTCCAGAAGTGAAGATCTATGACCTCAAGACTCGCCAAGCAGATCCAAAACGTTGTCACATCAAGAAACGTGATGATGGAGACTATGAAGTCACTGGAACTCGTATCGAAGAAATTGCTCGTATGACTGATACTCGCTACACCGATGGAGTGAATCGTATCTATGATGTCATGGAACGTCTCAGTGTCATGAAGCGACTCAAGCTCCTGATTGCTGATGAGATTTCTCGCGAAGGACAAGGATTCTTCGAAGGTGAAGAGGACTTCGTTGTACCGGGTGTCTGGATTGCTGGGAAGAAATTCTCACTCGAAGGACTCATATTTATGAGAGAGAAGGAATAATTCTTCTCTCTTTTTCTTTGCCAAACTCCTCTTTTTGTCTATATTAGACTCCATGACTCTACACGATATACAAATCCGCGACGGCTTCTGGGAAGAAATCCAAAATAATCCGCACACATACGCGCATATCATAATGATTGCGACCAAGCCAGATATCATCAAACAAGCACCACTCTACCTCGAACTGAAAAAACGAGGAGAAATGGTAATCCTCGCGCATACGGGTCAACACTACGACTACAATCTCTCCGAGGGTGTTCTCCAGGAATTTGGCATGACCGTCGATATCCAGCTCAATGTCTCAGGAAAACTCCATGAGAAATTTTCTCAGATTATCGAACGACTCGGGAATTTCCTCGTGAAGCTCTCTGGAGAATACGATAAAATCCCCGTTCCATACGTTCACGGAGATACGCTCACAGCTACAACTGCCGACAAGGCTGCATTTCTGAATAAGTTCGCTGTGGTTCACGTCGAGGCAGGAATCCGTACTTTCACACCGAACGAACATTTCTATCATCGTATCTTCACCGAGTACATGCATGGAGATTTCGATTGGGAAATGTACTATTCCTACATGCAGAATCACCGTATCTATGAGCTCGGAAGTATCGAGCCATATCCAGAGCAGTTCGACACACGAGGTGTTGAGCCTTCGACTGGATATTTTGCTGTACCGCACGAACTCTACAAGAGAACCCTGATCGATGAAGGATTCCAGGATGACCGTATCGAAGTCGTCGGCAATACGGTCGCTGATGCTGTACGACTTTCTTGTGAGAAAATCCCAACTTCGAAAGCATTTGACCTCTATCCGAATATGAAGGGGAAAAAACCGATTTTTATCACGATTCACCGTCGAGAAAATTGTGAAGTAAGAGAGCGTTTTCTTGCTATCTACAACGGGATAAAGAAACTCATCATCGAATGATATCCTGTCTGTTTTCTCGGGCTCAATGCCTCAGAAGCAGCAATCGACCGATACGAACTCCGCGCTGATATAGAATCACTTCGAGAAAAATATAAAGAGAACTTTGCCTATGGACCAGCATTTGCTCATCATCATGAAGTGATGGATATACTCACCCATGCTGGTTGCGTCATGACAGATTCTGGAAGTATGCAAGAAGAAGCCAATATCGTCGGACTCCCCTGTGTGACCGTCAGATTCGGGAGCGACCGAACCGAGACACTCCTCGCAGGAGCCAATGTCCTCGCTCCACCAGTCAATGCTCGTCTCATCGCTGACATCACCAAGTGAGCCTACGACAATCCGAACATGCGCAAGTGAAACCTCTACGGAGAAAACGTCAGTGAAAAAATCGTCAACTGAGTTCTAAAGCTCCTGAAGAAGGAATGAAAACTCTTCCGACTGGATCATGAGAGACTCGGAGTGGAAAAGTATTTTGATTGGACAATATAAAAACTCGACGTATATTATTTATAGAATTTTACTTACTCACTTATGCCTAAAGAAAAACTTGTGCGACCAGATCTTCCTAGAAATCATGCGAAAAACATATACGATCGAAAACCGATTTCAGAAACTCTTGTAGGGCAAGTGAGTGCGGCAATTGTTCATAATCATGCAAGAAATAATATTGGAAACCCCATCTTTCGATGACAACTCATGCAAGAAACAGCATGAGCAGCAGATCATGGACTCCTCAAAAGTTCTAGATCATGAAAAGCAGTACAACTTTTCTCTACTGCCGTTGAAAGAGCCTGGCTCAATGGTGAAGAGAGATAGAAAATTCCTCCAACTAAAGTTTGGAGGAATTTTTGATAAGTCTCGGAAAATGATACACTGCATCCCAGATTCTTTTTGCTCGGATTTTTGGCTGTGTAATAAGGCGATAGAGCCACTCGAGTCCGAGCTTCTGGAATACCATTGGTGCACGCTTCTGAAGTCCGAGGAGAAAATCGATCGATGCACCAACACCCAGTCCAACCACTTTCTGTGATTCAGACAAATGTGAGAAAATATCGATAAGGAGTTTCTCTTGAACTTTCATGCCAACACAAGAGAATACATATTCTATAGATTCTGTTTCGACGAGTTTTGCGATTTCCTCAGGAGTTTTTTCTCCAGAAAATACGACAAAAAGGTCTACACCAGGATATTTTGACTCGATGATATTCTTGAGATCTTTCTGTACTTCTGCCTTCTTACGCTCGAGATCATTTTTTGGTACGGCATTTTTTCGGTCGATAACCAGAATTCTTCGTTTTTCGAGTTCTCATCTTGAATCTTGAATCTTGAATCTTGAATCTTCTAATATATCCCTTACGAGGTCACTTCCCTTCACGAGTTCTCCATAGTCGTTTCTGACACCTCTTTTATCGAAAAATGTACGAAACCCAGCAGAAAAAAATCATCTTCCCTCCTGCATCATATATCACACATAGAGCCCGTTACCATCAGGAACATTGTAGGTGGCTTGCTTCAGTACATCCATGAATTCAGCATCACGATTCGCACGAACAAAAATCTCTGGATTCGGCGTGAACACGAGTATTTTTTTGGTAGGATTCTGAATCGTCGCAAGAAAATCAGAATACATTCCATTATAGAGCGGGATGTTGAGGAGAGTGGTATTTTTATTCATAGATATATTTTTTTAGATTTCCTGCGAAAGCCTCGAGAGAAAATGCCTGAGCTCGTTCTCTACAATCTTCCTTCATTTCTATCCATTCTTCTTTCGGAGTATTCCGTATCACCTGTTTCAAATTTTGAATTCATAATTTTGAATCTTGAATTTCTATCAGCTTTCCTGTTTTTCACTCGATCACTGTCTCAAGAAGCCCTCACTCATTCGCACCAATCACTGGAACTCCGCATGCCATCGACTCGACGGGCGACATCCCGAAATCCTCATCGACTGGAATATAGATATTCGCGATAGCACTCGATATGAGTGAGATGAATATCTCTTCCTTCGGAGCAGGAATCGGGAAAATATTTTTGCATCCAGCTGCAAGCGCGAGAAGTCGTTCTTTCTCAGGATCATTCTGCCCGTAGGTGAAGACGAGATTCTTCTCAGGGAGCTGTCGGAATGCCTCGATGACGACATCGACACGCTTCGGAGGAGAGAGTCTCGAAGTCGAGAGGAAATATGACTTTGATTCAAGATGCAAGATTCAAGATGCAAGATTATTCGGAACTGTAATTTCTCATTTTGAATTTTGAATTTTGAATCTCTCAGTATCAGTCGGAGGATAGAGGATCGTCGATTCCGCGTGACAGAAATGCAGAAGCCGATCGTGTGTATTCTGTGAGTTCGTGAAAATCGTATCAAATCTCCCAAGTGCCGCAATATACTTCTTCGCTTGTCTATCGAAAATCATCTTCATAATCGGGCGAATCAGTCAGGGAAATTTCTCCATGTACCGCTCACGGAAATCGAACAGATACCGTGGTGGCGTATGACAGTAATAATGTACCTTCGCATCCGTGCGAACATGCCTGAGGGCATCGAGACAATTCCCAGAAAAAATCACGATATCATATTCTCGAAGGATTCTCGTTCCATGACGGAATCGATGCGCCAACGTGAGATGACGAATCCCCTTCGCGAAAACCGGTTTCCCGAGAGCAATCATCTTCCCTTCGAATCCAAGTTCTCGAGGATCAAAACTCCCTTCTGAGAAAAACCCAGAAATGAGATCTGCACCGAGTGACTTCGCCATCAGGGTCACGAGCCGTTCTCCTCCTCCACGATAGAGGAATGAATCATGGAGAACAGCGATGCGAGGTTTCTTTGTATCAGTATTTTGCATGCGGAAAGTATAGATTTTTCACTCATGAAATCAATGCAAAGATATGGAAAATAAGAAAAAGTATGATAATCCTGCTTGGTGAGAAAAGAAAACTGGAAAAATGGGGGGAAAAAGATAGAATCGAAAGTATGAACCGAACAAGAAATACATTATTCCTCCTCTCAAGTATTGATGGAAAGATTTCTTTATCAGATACAGATAATCTAGACTATGATAAAGATCTTCCGAACATAAAAACAGTAAAGGAATGATTGTACCAATATTATAATTTGGAACAACAAACCGACTTATATTCTCTAAATTCAGGAAGAGTACTTGCAAAAATAGGAATAAATAATCCAGTTGAGCATATAGAAGAATTACCTGTTAGCTTTATTGTAATCGATAATAAACCTCACCTTACTCAACAATGAATAGAGAACCTCATAAGAAAGAGTACAACTCTTTTTATCGTTACAACAAATAAAAATCATCCAGCATTTCAACAAAAAACAAAGAACTTGGAAATTATTTATTATGAGGATAGTATTGATTTTAAGGATCTATTTGAGAAATTACATAATGAATTTAGGATTGATAATATCACAATTCAAAGTGGATGAAACCTCAATAGTGTCTTTTTGAGAAATTGACTCATTGATAAACTATCCTTAGTAATTGCCCCTATTTTGGTTGGAGGAAATTCTACACCTTGAATAATTTGAGGAAAACCAATCTCATCCATCAATGAACTTTGAGATATCTGAATACTAAAGTTAGATGATGTAAAAATCCTAGAAAACTCATACCTTCATCTCAATTATTCAGTAATATCCAATAATGAATCCCAAAAATAAACGTATCGCCATTATCGCCGACTGGCTCATCGACTTCTGATGAGCAGAACTCGTTATCTCGCATCTCTTAGAACTTTTTCCTAATGCGGATATCTATACGAGCGTCTGCTTCATGGATCATCCGATGCTCCAGTGAAGAAATGTATATACGAGTTGGCTCCAGAAAATCCCATTTCTGAACCGCAAACACAAACTCGCAGGAATTCTCAGACCTTGGGCATTTCGGAGTTTTGATCTCTCAGGATACGATGTAGTAATCTGTTCGAGTAGTGCGGAGAGTAAACAAGTAGCAATGGGAAAGTGGAAAAATAAAGATAATTTGTCATTCTCCGAAGGAGAATCTCTTCCTAGAAAAAAAGGGATCCTCGCTACGCAAGGATGACAAAAAGATAACCAAAGACCGAAAGTCATCGTCTACTGCCATACACCGACGCGCTACTATTGGAGTCATGCGAAAGAATATGAAGATATGATGGAATTCGGATGGATGAATCCTTTTGTGAAGTTCGTATTCCGTCTCGTGAAGAACTGGATGCAGAAGGTAGACTTTGCTGCTGCACAACGAGTAGATTACTTTATCGCAAACTCCAAAACTACAGCGGAGAGAATCAAGACGTATTATAATAGAGAAAGTGAGGTGATATATCCGGGGGCACCTCACCCCAGCCCTCTCCTACAGGAGAGGGGGTTTCAGGTACCGCTTCCCCTCTCTGAAGGAGAGGGGACCGAGGGGTGAGGTGGATATTATTTCGGCATGAGTCGATGTATCCCTTACAAGAAGCTCGATCTCCTCGTCGATGCATTCAATGCGAATGGGAAGCAGCTCATCCTCGCCACCAATACAGACAATCTCCTCTACCGTGAGCTCTGTGAGAAGTCGAAGGACAATATCACTTGGGTATTCAATCCTCCGAAGGAAGAAAAGTTGAAACTTTACACTGAGACAAAAGCATTTCTCTTCCCTCCAGAAGAAGATTTCGGACTGGTACCAGTCGAGGCGATGATGAGCGGAACTCCCGTGATTGCCTATGGTCGGTGAGGAGGAACTGAATCTGTCATCGACGGCGAGACAGGAATATTTTTCTCACCGCAAACTCCAGAAGCACTCAATGAAGCCATCGAAAGATTCGAAACACTGGAATGGGATACAGAGAAAATCCAAGCCCGAGGAATGGAGTTCTCGAAAGAAAACTTCCAGAAAAAGATACTCACCTTCATAGAAAATCATGCACAATAACCCCCTCGTCTCGATCCTCATCGTCGCCTACAATCCTGGAGAATACCTCAGATATACACTCCAGTCTTGTATCGATCAGACGTATGCGAATACGGAAATCCTCATTCTCGACAATGCTTCGAGCGAGGATATTTCGAAGTATTTCCCGAAAAGTGAGAAAATCCGACTCATCAAAAGCGAGAAAAATCTCGGTCCCTACAATGGACTCAATCTCCTCCTCGAAAAAGCACAATGAGAATACATCGCTATCCAGGATCATGACGATATCTGGCATCGGGAAAAACTCGAAAAACAGGTACATTTTCTCGAATCACATGACGAATACGTCGGATGCGGGACAAAGACCGTGATGTACTATGAAGCGGATAAGAAGTATTTCGAATACATGCTCGGACATGCGAATTACTATACGATCCATCCATCATTCGTCTTCCGAAATAATGGAAAATTCCGATATGACACTGCGAATGAATATTTCTGCGACGCGTATTCTGTGAAGAAACATCTCTGCCACGGAGAAAAACTCATCCACAATCTCGACGAATCGCTCACGCTCCATCTCGTGAAGAAATCTAGCGGGAACTATAGTTATAAATGGTATACGCTCTCCTGGAAAAATCTCAGACGAGCCTATGAACTCCATTCTGTGAGCTATGCAACCCTCACCACTCTCTGGGAAATCATGCGAAAAATCGTCTATCCGATTTTGAATTTTTGTAAGCTCGGAAACTGGGTGAACCCGATTGAACGAATCCCCTTCCGACTCTTCGGGAACGAGATAAAAACCACTCAGTGAAACGAGTGGTGGAAGAAATATGTGAGAGATTAATCTCCTCTCCGAATCAGTGTTCGGAGAATTTTTTTGCCGAGAAAGGCAGGAATCACAAGGAATCCGAGGATTCCGATTTTATAGTGCAACTTATAGAATGGATGAAACTTACATGCGTCAAGAAAATATTTCCATGCTTCTTTTTTTTGTCCATGTTCGAGTGCGAAAATCGCAAATGTGATGGAAAGCCAAGATTTTTTGGTCTTGTATACAGTTTCAGGAATCTGTCCTTCTCGAAAAACCAGATCAATCCATCGACCCAGATCTCCTGAAGTGCCACCATTTGCACCGGAGAGATTCCCGCCATGACGTCGATACTGTGTCAATGGTTCATCGATACCATAAACCTGATTTGCAGTTGCCACCTGAAAATAGAAATCATAATCTGCGATGCTATACCGCTTATCTTCCCAGCGAGCAACGACAGGATATTTCTCTATCATTGTGCGACGAACCATCCCCGTACTCCACGAAGCAATCGGTCATGCAGGCAACAGGATAAAATCATTCACCGAAATCATCTCATTCTGGAAAAATGGCACGCCACGATAGTGGAAAAAACTCTCGAGAATCACTGTATCCTGACCATCGATAAAACTCAAGTCACTATACACAAGCTGAACTTCTCTGTATTTCCGGAATACTTCCAATTTTTTCTCGAGATTATCAGGAGTATAGAGATCATCTCATTCGAGAAAAGCAACGAATTCAGATTCTTCCGAAATATGTTCGAGGAGGAAGTTCGTATTTCCGACGATTCCCTTATTGGGAGAATGATGCCAAGCGTGGATTTTCTCTGGATATTTTTTCGTGTATTCTGCTATGATCTTCCATGATGCATCACTCGGAGAATCATCCCCAATGAGCAATTCCCAGTCAGTGAAAGTCTGTGAAAGAACAGACTCAATGGTCTGTGCGATGAATTTCTCGTGATTGTATGTAGTCGTGATGATGGAGACTTTAGGCATATTGTTTAGTTATCACTTCGTTTGATTATTTGCTTCAGGATGTATTTCCCTATTCGTGATGGAATGCATAAAAATATTCCGATAGCTATTTTGTAATGGAATCCATACCAGAAATCTTCTCGAAAAGCGAGACGGAGATTATCCCAAGCATCCTTCTTCAGTCCATGTTCGAGAGAAAAAATCGCAAAAGATATGTAGATGTATGCTGTCTTTTGGCGAGCGGTTTTCGCTCCGATAAATCCTTGTCGAATATATTCTGCTGTTCTATCTCTCATATAGAGAATATTTGCGTCTCGCTGAGAACGAAGAGTTTCTCTTCCTACACGAGAAACATTATTGGAATGGCGACGATAGAGTGTGAGTGGTGTACGAATTCCGTATATAGGAAATCGTACAGAAATATTGAAATAGAAATCACAATCTCCTGCATCCATAGGAAAGATTTCATTAATCTGAACCGTCTGAAATATTCATTTTCGCACCATTCCTGTACTCCACGACACAATCGGACCTGCAACCTGTCTGAAATATTCATCTCCAGATACTCGAGTATCCTGATAAAAAGGACAACCTCGATGATTCAGATAACCCTCTACAAGAATCTTTCCTCGAATATCAATATAACTCAGATCGCTATATACGAGTTGTACTTCTCTATATTTTCAGAATATTTCGAGTTTTTTCTCGAGGTTATCTGGTGTATACATATCATCCCCTTCGAGAAAAGCGATGAATTCGGATTGAGGATGCGCATTCTCGATGAGAAAATTCATATTCCCTACAATTCCTTTATTTAGACTATGATGCCATGCCTTTATTTTTTCTGGATATTTCTCGGTGTAATTCTGGATAATATTCCATGTCGCATCATCGGGAGAATCATCGCCAATCAGAAGTTCCCAGTCAGTGAAAGATTGAGACAAAACGCTTTCGATAGTTTGTGAAATAAAATCCTGATGCTTGTATGTAGTAGTGATGATGGAGACCTTAGGCATTGTACTTTTTTCAGAATAAGAAATAGGCAATCTTGAAGATATATAAAACTATCGGCATTGGCAAGAAAATAACGAGAAGGATCTTTGCTCGTAGTATGAAGCGTACAGATATGTATGGGTTCAGGCAATATATGAGAGTTTTTCATTTTTGCAAAATCCCCATCCGAAAATATGCATCGATGAGTTGGAGATAATCCGTTCCAATATTGGTTGTACCACGAGAGAGATTGGTGCTATGCTGACGATAATGTACGAGACTCTCATCGAGATAATACACGAGATAGCGTGTCACACATTGGAAATAAAAATCCCAATCTGACACAGAATAATTCTTCTCATCTCCGAGATTCCGTATCCTACATTCATTGAGGATATTTCTTCGCACCATTCCACTGCTGTAGGAGAATATCATAGATCCGTTCTCGAAACAAGTGAAATATACTCACTGAATCTCACACGATGGAATCGGAGGCTTCGGATACAGGTTTTTCTGCGTGATGTTTCCTCACGCATCGATGAGACTCACTTGTGGATAGACGAGCATCACTTCAGGCATTTCTCTGAAAATCGCCAACCTCTTCTCGAGGTTATCTGGTGTATACATATCATCCCCTTCGAGAAAAGCTATATATTCGCTCTCAAGACTTACTTTTTCAAGTAGAAAATTCATATTTCCAACAATTCCTTTATTTGGACTATGATGCCATGCCTTTATTTTTTCTGGATATTTCTCGGTGTAATTCTGGATAATATTCCATGTCGCATCATCGGGAGAATCATCGCCAATCAGAAGTTCCCAGTCAGTGAAAGTCTGTGAAAGAACAGACTCAATGGTCTGTGCAATGAATTTCTCGTGCCTGTATGTAGTGGTGATGATGGAAATTTTTGGCATATTATTTTCTCGCTATAGTAACAATCTCGAATGTTGTGATAGCATCATTCAGATATCCAAGTGATCGGAGCAATAATCGAGCAAGAAAACGCACGACTCTCTGATAATATTCAAAGAATATATAGGGAAAAGTCGAATTATAGTGACTGATATTTTCTTTCTGGAATCCAACACTCAATAACTGCTGACTCATCGATCCAGAAGAATAAAGCGTCTTGTGAGTCAGGTCAGCATATCGCCCAAATGCAGAAGAAAACAGGGAGCCCGCATTGGGCATAATATTCAACCATATGCCTTGTGTTTTGAGCGCGTGATAAATTTTTTCTGCCATTTCTCGTCCATCTTCTGGTGTCAAATGTTCATATACATGAGACATGAATATGAGATCGAAAGTATCTCCATTATTCTGTAAGAATTCTAATACATCTCCGTCAGAAAACTGGTACCCTGGAAATGTATTTTTATTGGAGTCTATGGCTACAGAATCAAAATCAAATCACGTATAGTCTGTAAATCATTCTCTCCGAAGATATTCTGCGAATGTTCATTGTCCACATCCAATTTCGAGAATTCGTATATTTCGATCGAGGGGATTGATAAGTTTCTGGAAATTAGCTCGGAGAGATCGTATGCGGATTTCGAGAGCGCGATCACTTGCTTTTTCAGAATTCTGATATCCTCCATGATTTTTATAATAATTGGTATAGTCATTTTTGTTCATATGTGTAGCCATAAATAATAAATTTAGGAATTACGAAGATATTTTTTTAATCCTTCTTTCCAATCAGGAAGAAGAACGACTGAATCATTCTTCAGGATACTCCACGATGGTCGTTTTGCTTTCGTCGGATATTCTGAAGAGGTACAATTAAGAACAGGAACTTCCTTTTCAGGGAACTGAGAGATCTTTTTTGAAAATCTACATTTGCAAAAAGTTTACGTGCATTTCATTTTTCCCGTTATCTTAAGCCCTCAGCCCCCAAAGTCAAACTAAATACTCTACTACCCCTTCCAACTCAGACATTTCTGTTTGATGTTGATATAGGCAAATCCATCGGAGAGAATCCCTTCTTTTCTATAGTCCTTCTACAAATTCCTTAAACCCTAGTACTCTTCGTACTTCATCCGGATTTATCAGAAAAGGACTGACATCATCCGCCATCTCCGGGAGAGATATCGTTTTGCAGAAATCAAGTAACGTCTTTTTGAGCTCAATAGTATTTTTTATTCCGGTTTTGGCTCACAAATAATCAAAATCAGGGAGAGTGAATCTATAGAGAAAAACTATATCGAATATATCTCTTCATTTTGTTCTCTTTCTGTCTATGAGAGCATGGATTTTCTTCGAGAGAATGATATCCACAGGACATACATTGATCAGCTTATAGACATCGAATTTATCGATGATTTTTTTATCAGATGCATATTGATAATCTTGTTTTACTGTATCTATTTGTATGAGTATTTTCTCGTCATCGAGTTCAGAGAATCCGAGTTCTCTGAGTATTTTCGGGAGTCGTATATAGCATCTGTAAGCTCATTTGTAGACATTCTTGATCTCCACTTCGTATCAGAGTTTCTGGAGTTCTCATTTCACGACCCGAGAGAGTCATTCGAAATCTTCCTCGGACAGAGAGAAATTATCAAAATCCAAATCTTCGGAAAATCTCGTAGAGTGGTGAATGAGTCGAATGGCGGTTCATCCGAGAAAAGAGAGATGCGCAGCATATTTCGAGGAAAAAATAATATCCAATATCGTGTATTGGAGATATTCCTTGAGAATAAATTGTTCAAATATTTTTTCTTTACCCGAGTAAAAAGAGGTAATATATTCCAGATTTATCATGCTATGAATTTTAGGAGAAGATGTGCCATTTCTATTACTGTCTTTTTACCGAACATATTAGCGTATTTTATGAGCTTTTCTTGGTCTATTTTTTCTCTGAGAACTGCTTCATTGAGGCGTAATCCCTCGAAATCTTCCGTGCATTTTATGTGAGTATTGAGATATAGATAATCGATGATTGCTTTTTCTCGTTCAGCTATGAGAAATTTTGTCTGATCGATAGTGATTATTTGATATCACCAAAACAGAGTAGGATTGATTTTCTTGTAAGTAAAATGAGAAAAGTCTGTGTCAAAATGAGCAGTTTTATTCGTGGAAACAGCAGTGATACTGAAAGTTTGCTCAGGAATAAATCAATAATAGGAAAATGCGCTTTCGAGCGATATATAACTCGGAGCATATATCGTATTCGATGTTTTGAACAACAAATTCTGATTTATTTTCGTATTTCCATAGAGATAAAATCCTCGAATAATCTGCTTGATGTATCCAGATTTTTTCCAGTCTGAGAGTTTTGATTTGTTGAACTTATCATCCAGCATCTTCAAGTCACTGATCCCAAAAACCTGGAGTGTTGCAAGATTGTGTTGAATTTCTGTATATTTCATTTCTCTTAGATATAGAAAAGTATAACTAATAGAATTATAAAAAAATATTATAGAAGTCAAGATATAAGTATAATTCGAACTCTATTTCTCGTATCACTCCCAAGTAGACTCCTATTGTTTGATGACTATTACTGTTTTAGATACATTCTCAACCCCTCCTTCCAATCCTGAAGTCGAATTTCTGAATCATTCTTCAGAATACTCCACGATGGTCGTTTCGCTTTCGTCGGATATTCTGAAGAAGTACAATCAATCACATTTGTATCTTTTCAGGTCAATTGGAATATTTCTCTCGCGAAATCTGCCCAGGTAATAGAATTCGTTTTTTGTGATTCGTTTTTTGTAGATTCATCACAAGAATTCGAAAAATGGAAAATTTTTCCTTCATATTCTCGTTCTTCGATATTCTCAATCACTTCTACAAGAGCTTGAGATAGATCCACACACGAAGTCGGAATCCCATGCTGATCAGAAACTACTCTGAGCTCAGACTTGCTTTCCGAGAGCCGAAGCATTGTATTCACGAAGTTTTTAAAAATTCGTTTTTGGTTTTTTGCCTCCATCTTATCACTCATATCTCATCACTCATATCTCATCACTCATATCTCTCATCCATAGAGCCAACTCGTTCGCACGATGATTGTTCTCGGATTTTCTGATAGTGCGAGTTTCTCACCGAGATATTTGCTCATCCCATACGCTCCGATTGGACTACATTCATCGGATGGTAGATATCCTTCTGATTTCTCTCCGTCGAAGACATAATCCGTCGAAATCGTGATGAATTCGGTTCCGAATGCGGAAGTCGCACGAGCGAGGTTATGAACACCAAGAGCATTCACTTCATAACACATTTTCATACCAATACCCTCCGCATCATCGACCGCCGTATAAGCAGCACAATTCAGGAGAATGTCAGGCTCATGAAGTGCGAGACACTGAATCACCGACTCGAAAGATGTGATATCACACTCCGATCTATCCACAGCAACGATATCGAACTTTTCTGATTGGGTTCGGATAAAATCATATGCAAGCATTCCATTTCCTCCCGTGAGAAGGATTTTGATTTTGGGAACCTCCTTTTGAATTGAAGTATCAATGATAGATTGTCTTGACGCTTGTTTTTGTAAATTCTGTTCTTTCATAAAAAGTTTTGATTTTTGAAATATTACTAATATAATTTCTATACATTTTGGGACTTTCCCACAACGCCTTATATCGAAAGATATGAGGCAGATTTTTTATATATACAGATTTTGGAATGATTGTTTGAGAAGAGTAAAGTCCTGAAAATCCAGAGATCCTTGAGGATTTAGGAGACGCCGAGTATCAAAAACGCGCGCTTGATGCAATGCACAATAAATATTTTTTCCTCGATGCCGTAGTCATAAATACCATGTTCAGCTATGTTCTTGCGTCGTTGTGGGAATACCAAGAAATTGATGTTTTGAGAGTTTTTTATAAACAATTACTGGTCGAAGAAACCTATCTCATTTTCCATTCAATTCTGATCCAATATTCTCCCCCATATGACACCACCAAATCTGTCATTCTTTGATTGTAGGAGCTGATTGGATAGCATGCAGTTGTGGTTTTATAGAAAACCATTCTTTCCAATTTTTCTGGAATTCTGAGATAAAAATCTCCGTATTTTGCAATGCTTGGAATGTGGGATTTTCCTGATCTTTCTTCGAAATTTCCAGTTCCTCTATGCCAAACTTTTCCCAATCAATCTGGAGATCTGCATCATTCCAGATAATTCCCCCCTCATATCCTGGGTCATAGATATCATCACACTTGTAGAGAAATTCTGTGTCGTCCTCGAGCGTGAGAAATCCATGAGCAAAACCACGAGGTACATAGAGCATTTTCTTATTCTCTTCTGAAAGGAGAAATCCTTCCCATTTCCCATATGTGGGAGAATCATGACGTAAATCTACAACGACATCATACACTGAACCTGAAACAACACGCACCAACTTTGCCTGAGGTTTTCGAGTCTGAAAATGAAGCCCGCGAAGCACTCATTTCTTCGATTTCGAATGATTATCTTGCACAAAATTCGCAGTGATTCCGATTTTCTCAAATTCGACCGAAGAATACGTCTCCATGAAAAATCCTCTCGAATCTCAAAAAACTTGAGGTTCAATAATGTAACAATCTTGAAGTGATGTTTCTATTTTCTTGAATGCCATAATTTATTTTACAAGTTTCATAAGGTATTTCCCGTATTCGTTTTTCATCATCAGTTTTGCAAGAGCTGCCACTTGATCCCTATCAATCCAGAGCATACGGTAGGCAACTTCTTCTGGTGAGCCAACCTGAAGTCCTTGGCGTTTCTGGATAATCGAGATAAAATTCGCCGCATCCATCATACTCTCATGCGTCCCCGTATCGAGCCATGCATATCCACGATTCATGATCTCCACCTTCAGCTGTCCACGACTCAGATACTCCGCATTCACGGATGTGATCTCGAGCTCTCCGCGATTACTTGGCTTCACATTTTTCGCAATCTGTATGACATCATTGGTATAAAAATAGAGTCCTACAACCGCAAAATTCGACTTCGGTTCTACGGGTTTTTCTTCGATGGAAATCGCATTGTGTCCACGATCAAACTCGACGACACCATAACGTTCTGGATCAGATACTTCGTATCCGAATACCACTGACTTCCGTTCTTGTGTGACGATGCGAACACTCTCGCGAAGGAGGATAGAAAATCCATCACCATGAAAAAGATTATCTCAGAGTACAAGACAGACATCATCTTCACCAATAAACTCTTCACCAATAATAAACGCCTGAGCAAGTCCATCTGGAGAAGGTTGTACCGCATATTCGAGTGAGATTCCCCACTGAGATCCATCACCAAGAAGCCGCTTGAAACCAGGCTGATCTTCGGGTGTGGTGATGATGAGAATCTCTCGAATCCCTGCGAGCATGAGGGTCGTGAGAGGATAGTAGATCATCGGCTTATCATAGATAGGCATGAGCTGCTTCGAGATAGCCATCGTGATCGGATAGAGGCGAGTTCCTGAGCCGCCTGCGAGGATTATTCCTTTCATAAGACTGAAAAATAAATATATATTAAGACTTAAATCTCCATTTTACGATTGCCACCAAAGCTTTGACTCCATCGATCCATTTTATTTTCTTTCATTCGATTGTTTTTCTCGGTGAGTATTGTATTCAGATTTCTCCATAACGAAATCATTTTCGGAGCAAAAGTGTCGTAATCGCTGGCTCCCATTCGAATCCGTTTTCTTCTGGTAAGAGCAAATCTTCTCGCAAATGGGATCGAAACATCTTGTAACACGTTGGTTCATCCGTCACCATTCTTCCAGTAAAAATCGAGGTTACAAATGACACGAAAAGTCCTCCGAGCAAGAAGCTCACGTACGAATAATGAAATCCATTTTCTACGAATCATCGATTGCGAGATCCATAAATCATATCCAGATTTTTCTCCTCGAGAGTCTGAAGCATTTTCGCATAATCATCAGGATTGTATTCGAGATCTGCATCTTGGATGATGAATACATCTCCAGTCGCATGTCGAATTCCTTCTTTGCATGAGAATCATTTTCCTTGATTTTTCGTATTTTTGAGAAGTACGAAACTCGTATGCGGATATTCCTGTCAGATAAATTCTTGGATAATTGGTTCACTTGTATCAGAAGAACCATCATTGATGAGAATAATCTCTTTATGATAATTGAGATTCTGCAATGCAACAATCCTCATCAAAATAGTGTGTATTGTTTTTTCTTCATTGAGAAATGGAATAATGATCGAGAGCTTCTGCATTTATTTGAAATTAAAAAAGTGATTCATCGTGAAATTCCATATGAAGATAATTCACTTGCTCACTATCGCAACATACATGTAGTAAAAGCCGAAATAGCCAACAAAAATGGAAAGAATAATGAGATTGAGTCAGAGTCCAACGAGCTGAAACAAGAGAAATATCATGCCTTGTTTCAGATGATTGCCTCACGGTGCAGAAAAAGTAATGAATTTCTGGAAGAGAAAACCAAATAGAAAGGAAATCACGAACGCACAAACCGCACCAAGAATATAGTGAAAATGAAGTAAATCAACAAAAAAATACAGTGCCGCAAGATCAACTCACGCTGCCAATCATCATCCGATGAAATAACGAAAAATTTTATAAGAGAGAACCTTTTTTGTGATTTTTATCATATAAGAGAATACCGGAAAAAGAAAAAAGAAGAACAAATACCATGGTAAAAACTCGATTCACGGTGGTCTGATTCATGACCCAGAGATAGTTCTCCGTGAAAAGAAAAACCGCAATCAATATACAGAATACAAAAATCGAAGCCAATACGAGGAATAATTTCGGATATATATCTGTGCGCTTTTTCCAGAATGGAACGAAGAGCAAAAACACGACAAATACGAGTGCAATATTGTAATTATCTTCTCAGAAGAAAATCGTCGGAAATACTGAGAATATCTCAGAATGAATGGTATCTGAAAGTCCGATTCCTGTTGTCTGTCCAGCAGCCTGATTGAATCACAATCCATAATAATACTTCAGAAACATCGCTGGTGCTATGAACCAAGCGATAGAACCAAGAAGCGAGAAGAGAGTTTTCTTCTGTGTCAGAACAGAGCGAAAAAATGATATTGCTTGTTTTCTCAGCAATACAATCACGAAGAATGCCAGAAATATCCCGATAAAATATACAACCAATCCATCATTTTTGATATTCGTGAGTATACATCCGAAAAGAAAAGCAAGAAGCAGATTCTTCTCATCTCATTCTTCGAGGAATCTATAGAGAAAATAGACAGTAAATGTGGAGTATAGAGCACATGCAAGATCATAGTATCACTCTACACTATGAAAAAATATCAATGGCAATCCTGTCACGAGAATCGCTGGCAAGAGTGAGAGAAGTAGATTCTGTGTCCTTTCGAAAGTGACGGATACGATAAAAATGAGGAAAAACAGAAAGCCAAAATATTGCCAGAAATTGATGTATATATCATTGAAACTGCCGAGAGAATCAGAAATGAGCGCCTTGTAGATAGGCATGAATATAGGATATCCTTCTCTTCATCGTCCCAATCGTTCCTCCGCTGTCCCGAATATTTCTACTCATCCATCATAATAGATATTGATCGCTGGCTTGTTCCAGTTGCCGAACGAGTCGTCAGCATATGTCGGAAAGTGTGAGGCAAACACAAACCCTACAACCGAAAAAGATACTACAAAAAAGAATCACCAAATAATTATGATTTTCTGAATGAATGACGATTCGCGAAAAGCTCCAAGAAGCGTTTTCCCTGAAAAAGAAATCCTGAGAGTATTCCAATAATTTCGGAATTTTTCTTTTCGGAAATAGAGTTTCGCTATCAGCATACAGGAGAGAATCGCTACCAATACGAGATATTCCATCATTCCTACTCCAAAATAGAGAAACTGAAGATTGAACAATGAATATGCGATTACTCCCGTGCCGATAAAAAATGCAATACTATATAATGCCATTCCTCTGATCCAAGTTCCGAAAAATATCCAGAGAAAAAGTATCCCAGCAATCAGAGGAACAAAAATATTGATACCGATCGCCTCCAGAAGGAGAAGTGATGACGTAGAAAACATAGGAATTATTTATGATTTTTGAGTAGAAAATTCTGATTGTATTGCAAGAGAATGGTACCACTTCCATCTTGTACCAATGGCTTGTGATAGAAAATAGAATAATCAGCCATATTCTTGTCCTCTACCACATGACATGGTCGCAGATATTGGGAATCCCAATGTGGTTTGAACGGCCAATCTTGAATGCTATCGACAAATATAGTGCAATCCTTTTTTTCAGTTCGTGTATCGAGCTCAAGCGCCGTGCGAATCTTGTCTGTGAAAACAATATAATCTCACAAATCGAAAAATGTTTTCTGGTCAGCTTCAGCATATGTATAGCTCTGGAGTCAGGACTTGACGATTCATGTGTACGTATAGAGATTGCGGGTTCCGATGATGAGAAATAGGATAATTCCAAGAGAAATGAAATATTCTTTTTTTCTGAATCTCGGAATAAGAAGGAGAAAGAGTGCAAAAAGTACGAATATCCAATACGCTATGGTAATAATCGATACTCACAAAATCTTGACTCAGTAGCGAAAATTGATGCTATACGGAGTCAAACTCTCACTCTTCCAGAAGTCATTCCATCCGGTTGCAATCCGATCAGCGAAAGAACTTTTCTCGAGTCAGAAGCTCGCATGATTCCCCTGTACTGTTCATTCGACAAACAGTAATACGGGAATACTTTCTGGAATCTGATCGTAATATGTGAGGTCACGGAGAGAAAAAACAAAATCGTCCGAATGCGTTCCATTTATTTTCTGGACTGCTCATGGTATTACTTCCTGATTATTGAGAAGTCCATAACCGATCAATCCGCTTCCCGTCAGATTCCCAGCAAAATGAATCGTATCAAAATTCTTTTTTGTTCCGAGGAGAATGATACATTCTTTCTCACATTGGAAATCCACTACTCATCCCGCTTGTTCCGTATAATTCACGAAACCTTGTTGTTCATATGCATACACTCAAGAGCACCAAGCAAAGAGGAGAAATGCAAGAAATATTCTACGAAAAGACATACTCAAATAAACAAAAATTAAATAATCGATTGATACCAATTCAGCGTTCTCTGAATCCCTTCTTCGAACTTCACCTTCGGCGCCCATCCGAGTTCATTTTTGATTTTCGTCGCATCGATCGCATAGCGTTTATCATGTCCCGGTCTATCAGGAACAAAACTAATCAAATCTTCAGATTTTCCCATCGCACCCAAGAGGATTTTTGTAATCTCGAGATTCGTGTATTCATTATTTCCTCCGACATTGTAGATAGAACTTCGTTCTGCACGAGTGAATACTTCCCAGATAGCATCACAGTGATCCTCTACATAGAGCCAATCACGAATATTCGAACCATCACCATAGAGTGGTACTTTCTCATTTTTCGCCATTTTCGAGATAAAAAGCGGAATGAGGGAAATAAAGTTCTGATTGCGACCATAATTATTCGAACAGCGCGTAATCGTATAATCCACTCAGAAAGTCCGACCATATGCCTGTGTGAGCATATCGCCAGCAGCCTTCGAAGCGGAATATGGAGAAGAGGGTTCGAGATGTGTCTCCTCAGTGAAGAATCCAGATTCAGGAATATCTCCATACACTTCATCCGTCGAAATATAGTGAAATCGCTTGAGTCCAAATTCACGATGCAAATCCAGAAGATTCTGTGTCCCGAGGGCATTGACTTCGGTAAAAAGACGAGGATTACGAATGGAGTTATCTACATGCGACTCAGCAGCAAAATGAATAATATCAGTTGGCTGATATTTCTGATATACCGCGCGGAGCTCATCAATATCACGAATATCCACATGTTCGAAAGCATAGTTCGGAGCATTACGAGCTTCAGGAGTGATTTTCTCGATATTTCCTGCATAGGTCAGTGCATCCACATTCACAAAGCGAATTTCTGGAAATGCGAGAACATATTTCGAGAGAAAATTGGAACCGATGAATCCAGCGCCACCAGTGATGATAATTATTTGAGACATAAAAGTTTAGAAAAATTTCTTGTAAATCATGCGAAGTACTATACGAACTGGTCAACCAAATCGTTGTCATTTCCCGAGAGTATATTCATCATAGTGAATATTCACAGGAACCTCTGTGAATCTCAGATGATATTTCCCCACCTGATCGATAAATTCGCTCGCGTATTCCATACCATCCATGGTGAGATTCATCTTCTGAAGGGCTGGAACTCGAACCATACGATACCCATTGTGAGCATCGGTGAGATGAACTCCAGAAATCAGGGAAGTGAATATCTTTCCTCACCAGAGTGTCAGTCGTCGCATAACTGGAACATTGGAATCAGTCTTCACGATAAATCGAGACCCAAAAATAAGATCCAATTCTGGCTGTTTTCGGAATGTTTCGAGAAACTCAGACATATCTTCAATTCGGTGCTGTCCATCCGCATCGAACGTCACAACATACTCCCAATCCTGTTCACTTGCATTTCGTCGAATGTATTCGAAACCGGTCTCGAGCGCAGCACCTCCACCACGATTAATCACATGACGCAGATAGTGAATTTTTCCAGAGTCGATATATTCCTGCAGAATCTCAGGCGTATCATCCGATGAACCATCATCAACTACGAGAATCTGATGATATCCAGCCTGAAAAATCTCATCGATCACCGTGAGAATCCGAGTGGCTTCATTGTAGGCACGGATGAGAAAAATGATGTTATTTTTTTGCATTCTGGATGGCGATTTCACGAACAAGACGAGTGACTTCCTCACGAGTATTTTCTATTTTGCGTAGAAGTAAGAGAACAAAATAAAACAGAAAAATGATACTCACATACACGAGAACATCCGCACCACGTGCAATACCGAATATCTTCCCAATATAATCCAGCACTTCTGGAACGAATGTGAAAATCAGAAGTCCGCTTCCGACACCAAGAAACACGAGAAAATGCAACGCATTGAAACGTTCACGTTTCGCGATATCATACGCAACGAGAAAAATAATAATTCCCGAAATAATGAAAAATATTTGCAAAAGATTCATGCACGAGATTGTAAGGAAAACAGGAAGAAAGACAAGAAAAAAACCAACCATGATTTTCATGATTGGTAGGTGATATTTTTTATGGCGTATTCTTCGATGTCTCTGTATTCATATATTGCCATGCGTCAACCTTCGTTCCATCCGTGAGTGTACAATATGCCATATCTACACCGCCGGAAGATTCGATAGAAACTGAACCTCATTTCGAGGTACAGAACTTCGTTGCTAGTGAATCAGACTGAGAAGTCGGATAAGTCACATCGGGAATTGACGCGCCAGATGGAGCTGTCGGCATCGGAGGATTCGCTGGTGGAACTTTCTGTGAGCCAAGCGTACAAGAAGCGAGGATGAAGAGAGTAGCAATTCCGAGGAGAATTCGTGTTTTCATAGGATGATGAAGTGAGAAAATAAAAATAGTTTTATTTGGAAAGATATACATCTACAAAAACAAAGTTCTTATAGAGAAAAAGTTTATTTTTGGAGCTCGTTCAGTATACTCGTCGATATCCCAAAGTCAAAAAAGCTCCAAAATTTATGAATATTCATCTCCAACACAATCCGAGTACCAACATAGCAGAAATCCTCAGGAAGAATCGAAATATCGATGCCAATGATACTGCATTTTTTTCGCCGAAAATATCTGACCTTCATGACCCGTTTCTCATGCCAGACATGGAGAAGGCTGTAAACCGGATTCTCATCGCGCGAGAAAATCAAGAACGAATCGTGATTTTTGGAGACTATGATGTCGACGGAGTATCGAGTACTGCGATTCTTGTGAAGTTCCTGACAGAAATCGGATGTCTCGTCTCCTATCGTCTTCCCCACCGCGTTCATGATGGATATGGACTCAAGTCATATTTCTTCGATGAGCTGGCGCCTAAAAATGTGAAGCTCGTCATCACAGTCGACTGTGGAACGCGCGATATCGAACCAATTCGTCATGCGAAATCGCTCGGAATCGACGTGATCGTGACCGACCACCATGCGGTTCCTGAAGAAATCCCAACCGAAGTTGTCGCTATATTGAATCCGAAGCGAAAAGATAGCAATTATCCATTTCCGAATCTCGCTGGTGCTGGTGTGGCTTTCAAGCTTCTTCATGGAATCCACCTCACCCTTAATCCCTCTCCTAAAAGAGAGGGAAATAATACCAATTCCCCTTCTCTGAAGGAGAAGGGGTCAGGGGATGAGGTGCTTGCTCGATACATCGATCTCGCAAGTCTCTGAACTGTCGCTGACTGTATGCCACTCATGTGAGAAAACCGGACTATCACAACTCTTGGACTGCGCCAGATGAAAAACTCTGAATCTGCAGGACTCAGGAAATTCCTCGAAGGAAACGATAAAGTCGAAGGAAATGCTGATATTATCGGATTCCAAATCGGCCCGCGTATCAATGCGAGTGGAAGAATGGATACGCCGCTCACAGCACTTCGTTGGCTCCTCGCAAGTGAGGATCGGTGCGATGAATTCCTCGAAGAGATCGAAGAACTCAATAGTCGTCGTCAAGAAGTCGTGAAACAATTCTCAGAAAAAGCACTCATGGAAGCGAATCCTGATGATGCGATTTTGTTTTTTGTAGATGAAAAACTGGAACACTGACTCATAGGACTGGTTGCTGGAAAACTCACCGAAGCCTACGATCGACCATCTATCGTACTTTGCTCACAGCATGAAGGAAAAAGTGAAGAAACGAAAAAACGGGAATACGAAAGTGAAATGCAAAATGCAAAATGCAAAATTCAAAATCATAGTATTAGCAATCTTGAATCTTGAATCTTGTCCACAGGATACTCTTCGATAAATCTTGAATCCGCCACTTTAGTAGCGAGCTGTCGTTCCCCAGAATGGTGCAATCTCGTCGAATTGCTCGATGAATGCAAGGATTTCTTCGTCAGATATGGAGGACATCGTCAGGCAGCAGGATTCACCATCGAAGCATCGAAATTCACCGATTTCCAAAAAGCCATCAATGAAGCATTCGCGAAACGGTACAATCTCGCAGAAATCCCAGAAAAAACACTTAAAATCGAAAGCATCCTCGATCCCCGGCTTGCGAATCTTGCTACCCTCAGAATCATCGATACTTTCAAACCATTCGGCATCGGGAATCCGAAACCGCTCTGGATGCTCGAAAACGTGACTATCACCGAACAACGAACACTCGGCGCAGAGGGAAAACATATTTCTCTCCGAATCGCCGAAAATCCAGATATCAAATTCATCCTCTGGAATGCGGAAGACAAGAAATCAGCACTCATGGTTGGAAATATCGTCTCGCTCGTCATCGAACTCGAAGAAAATATCTGGAATGGAAAATCGAGTGTACAAGGGATGATACGGGAGGTGGCTAGCTAATCTATATACAACTTCCCATCCGCCACATACGGTTTTCCATCATTGAAAATGATAGGATTGATATCGATTTCTCGGATTTCTGGATGCTCGAAGAAGAGTCGAGAAAGATTCTCGAGGAGTACAATAAGGCCATCTATATCAGCGAGTTGCTGTCCACGATATCCTGTCATGAGCGGATACGAGCGAAGTGATGCGAGAATATCAGCAATCTCTTCTCGAGTCCACTGTCCGATATGCAGTCTGGTATCATCGAGAATCGTGAGAAATATTCCCCCTGCCCCGACGATGAATGTCTCACCAAAATTCGCGTCGCGTTTCGCACCGAAAAAGAGTTCGAGTTTTGGTGACGGAGTGAGGAATTTCCCTATTGCTACTCATTCCATTTCCCCATTTTTGCAGTATATTTCTCCATTTTTCTGGAGCGTCTCATAGACAGTAGTCACTTCTTCTCGAGATGAAACTGGACCAACAATTCCACCGATTTCCGTCTTGTGGATGATACGTTTTCCTGCCATTTTCATCACGAACGGTCAGGTGTTTTTTGTTGTATGGTCTAGGATTTCTTCGAGTGTTGTATATTCTCGCGTGTTCGTCGATGCGATACTATAAGACTGGAAGAGTTCTTCCGTCTGATTCTGATCGAGAAGGAGAGATTCTTTCTTTTCTCCGTGTGGAATAGTGGCGATTTCTGACGGTTGCTTCTGATTCACGCTCCTCTGATTCGCAAGCTTCGCATAGCTTCCGATGAGTGACTCCGTACTGAGTGTGACGAATATTCCCGCCTGAGCGAATTTCTCGCGCGCACGAAGAATCGTCTCCCCACCAATAAGCCCGATGAAAATATGATACGAAGGATTTTCTCTCGAGAATTCTACGATTTTTTCTGCAATGGCATCGATATCTGTCGTCGCCTGCACCGTGAAGAGAAAAAGAATATCGGCACTGGGACGAACCATCACGATATTCGTAAGTATCTGTGCAACACGTTCACTATCCGCATCGCCGATGATATCGATCGGATTTTTCGTACTCATCATCGTCGGCATATTGACGCGAAGTTTCACATCTTCATCTGGCGTGATAGTTGCCAATTCGAGATGATGGAATTCTGACTGATCTGTCGCGAGCACACCTGGTCATCCTGCATTCGTGATGATATACGGATTCCCGACGATGTCGCGACGAGCCGCACGAGAGAATATTTGAAGCAAATCGAAAAACTCTGCAAGCGAGTATGTGAGCATCGCACCTCATTCGCGAATCGCTGCCTCATACATAACTCGGTCGCCAGAAAGCGAACCTGTATGCGAAGCAGTTGCTTTCTTCCCATGATCAGAAACACCACCGATCATGACAATGACTGGTTTTTTTGGAGTGACTTTTTTGAGCATTTCGAGAAAAACTTTTCCACGAGCAATGCTCTCGAGATACACGGCAATCACCTCAGTATGAGTATCATCAGCAAGCTCTTCGAGAATATCCGATTCATCGATATCTGCCTTGTTCCCGAGTGAGAAAAACGCGGAAAATCCAAGACGACGCTCAGAAAGCACATCGGTAATCGCAACCGCCATGGCACCCGACTGGGAAATAATCCCGATATTTCCCGACTCGAAAAAATTCCCACCAAAAGAGAGATTGAGTCATTTCGCAGTATCGCCATATCCGAGACAATTCGGCCCGAGGATTCGAATTCCATATTTTAGAGCGATTTCTTGGAGTCGTTTTTCTCACTCCTTATTTCCTACTTCCTTGAATCCTGCAGTGATGATGATTGCTTTCTGGATACCGAACGCACCTGCCTCTTCGAGTGAGTCATAGATAAAAGCCTCTGGAATCGCGAAAATGGCAATATCTGGAACTTCAGGAAGCGCCGAGATATTCGGGAAAAAATCTTTCCCATACGCATTTCCTCATCGCGGATTGACTCCGTATACGCGACCGGAGAAATCCTGATTCTTCGCAAGAAGGATGTTCCCGATTTTTCGAGTATCTTCGGATGCACCGATGACGACGACACTTTCGATTTTTTTGAATCCAATCATAAGAATTTTGTTATTGGTTATTTTTGTTTTTTCGGAATAGATGGAACTTCGACGAAACGATAGAGCAAAAACGCTGCGAGATATGAGAACGCTATTGTCATCATCACGAACGCTCCCCACTCTTGGACAGAGAGCGGATTTCGAAATACAAACGCAAGCAAAAATGCAATGATAACTCCATGAATCAGATAGAGACTATAGGATATTTTCGCCGTGAAGAGAGCGAAGCGATTATCGAGCCAAGTTCCGATATATCGAGTGAATGGCAATATGCTACATCCGAGTGCGATGAGAATCTGAATCCATGGGAAATAGTACGGTCACTTCGGATAAGAATACGCGAAATCATCCCAGACATCGCGAATGAACCAGATGAAGACAGAAAAAACAATACCGATAATTATTACTCCAATATCGAAAAACACGTGAGGTTGTACTTTTCGCTTCTGCAAAGTGTAAACAATACCGGAAGCAATAATCCCGAACAAGAAGTGGAGAAAAAAGAGAAACGGATTGTAAAGTGGAAACCAGTAATTCGCTGGAAACTGACTCGTCTGATGCCATGGAAGCGATATCCAGAGTTCATGAAGAGCGAATGTCGCGAGAATGACCGTGAGAAAATACGGAATCATATATCTCCGACCGACACGAAAAAGTCCCATCATCACGAGCGAAGTCAGGATCCAACCGAGCATATCGAACGACACGAACCAGAGTGGACCATTCAGAATCACTGGAAAAAGTGTATCTGGATTCATCCATGTCGTGAAGGAAAATCCTGCGAGAATCGCCGACATATTGAGAGAATTTGTATTCCCAATCAGTACCGTTGCGATGATACTCAGAACAAGCGCTACATAATATGCGGGTGCGATGCGGAAGAATCGATCCTTCAGTGACGACCAGAAATCTGGTATTTTCTCGGGAGTATCGAGTACCTTCCAGTAGGATAGAGCTCGGAAAAACCCAGAGAGAAAAAAGAAAACACTCACGACGAGCGAGAGTCGAGCAATGAAATTGTGTCCAGCCAATACTGAGACTGAAAGTCAGTCTGTCGGAAGTTGTTGATTCAAGTGATAGACCACCACGATGATGGCCGCAAGAGCTCGGAGTCCATTCATTCCAGAAAGGAGATTCATGAGAAGAAGGAAAAAGTAATAACTACCTTGAGTATATCGGAAAGTCCGAAAAAATGGAAATTCTTTCGCGATATTTTGCGATGATTACACACTTTCATTATTGCTTTTTCATACGAAGCAGTATAATTCAACGAGTTTTTTCCTGAACAAGACAGCAAGGTATTCTGAAGGAATTTCGAAAATATGCAAAAATACCCACTCTTCTCATTCCAATGACTCAAGCATCTCATTTTCGCTGTTAGTTTTCTCTTTGCGATACAGCTTATTGATTACGGATATTTTACCTTTCTCCATCCATGACTCAAGTTCCCAGATTATTTTCCTATCATGCTCCTTTCCATATTTCTCGGTTGGAAATATGTCATCAGGAGACCATTCTCAGAACTCATAGGCATAGGAATCACAGACAAAAAGCTATTGCTTCAAGAATTCTTCCGCGGAGGACTCTATGGATTACTTCTTGTTTTTATTGTTGTGTGAATTGGGGTCGTTTTTCATTCGATACCGTATGCATTCAATCCTGAATTCTGAAAGAATATTTTATTCATGATTCTGGGATATCTCTTCTTCATCCCACTTTCTGCATTCTATGAAGAATTGCACTATCGATGACTCTATATCAGTCTCTTCGATGGAAAATATGCCCGATTGATAGCGATACTCATCTCAGCAATCATCTTCTCATACGTACATATCCAGCTTCAGGATAACTATACGATATATTATCTGATCAATATGTTTCTGTTTGCATTGATTTTATCACTGCTTCGATTACGATACCAGAATATTATCTTTCTCGTCGGAGTACATGCTGCTTGGAATTTTTTCCTCATTCTTCTATCTCCTCTCTTCGGTGCTGAATCAGAGAGATATGCAGAGTTCACTCTCACAACTACTTTTGTATTGGTATGCACTCTCTTAGTGGAACTCTATTTATCTATCAGGAAGAAATAATTCTGAGTATATAGATACTGGTTCCCCCCAACAAGCCATAGATGAACTTGCAAAAGGGAAAATGATGGAGAAGGTGTTGAGAAGTTAAAAAGTCTTGAAAAACATAAGAAAAAGGTACAATAGAAATCTATATATTTTTATAATTTTTATTTACTATGGAGTGAACAAATATTCTAAAACCCTTTTTTATAACAAGTATATTAAATATTATTGTAACTTTTACTAGTTACAATATTTGGTGATTTGAGATAGCATTATTAATTACACTTATTTTATCAACAGGATTTATTATTATGGGAATTACATGACTTGAAAATACAATAGCTCAAACTCATAATAAGAATCACAAATAATAATGTCTGATGATACACCTACTCATATTCTTTTCGATGAAATCAACTGAAATATAATTTTATCACCAAATCTTACACCAATATTTGAATTTTTAATGAATATAGAAAAAGATATTGAATTTTTATTAAAGCAGGAAGAGCGTATCAGTATTATAAAAGATGAGCTAAATAAACTACTTAACTATACTAGAACTATTGCAAAAAAGGCTGAAGATAGTGGAATCAATCTACCTTCTCCAAAAGAGATTGATTTTGATTTACTCATAAGTCAATTTGAGTACAGAAAGCCCGCTATAGTATGAGAAATGCTAAGTTTATTTGCATTTCTTGAAACTATATATTGTCTACATATCGCATATAACTTGGAACTAGGTAGTAAGGAAGAACTCTTAGAACATACATTGAATACAAAAGAAAAAGAAAAGTTTATTGCGAAATTTTTACTCTCAACTGAAAATTGATACTTTAAGAAAAATAGTAAATTTCTCTGAAAAATTACACCGAAAAAGATGCGAAATTTTAGAAACTATTTAGTACATTTTTATTCTGTTTCTGAATGAATAGGAATAGTTCATAGAAATAATGCAAAGAGTGCAAGAAAAATCGAAGACAAGCTAAAATGAAGTCTTACTGTATTTATTTCTTCTCTTGATCTACAATCTTTATTAATTGAAGCCGTAAAAATACTGCTTAGAAATTGGAGTAAAGATTATTTAACTGATAGTAAGCTATTTAAAAAAAGGATTTACTTTGTCTCTAAAATTGTAGAAGAGAATGCATGAAAACAAATAATGGATAATCAAATAAACTTATAAAATGCATAACTCTCGCCTCTTCCCCCACATCCTCATCAACACCGCAATCGCTGGATTCACGAATATGCTGATCTGGTTTGCGATTACTTTCTGGCTCTATCTCGAGACACACTCGGTCTTCATTACAGGGATGCTTGGAGGGATATATCTAGTCCTCAATCTCTTCGGAGGTATCTGGTTCGGATCTCTCGTCGATCATCATCGCAAGAAGCCGATTATGCTCGTATCATCAGTCACTTCCCTCCTTTTCTATTCACTCGCATTCGGTATGCTCGCATATTTTCCTGAATCTGCATGGACTGATATGTGGAATCCTTGGCTGTGGCTCTTCATCTTCGTGACGATGCTCGGAGTGGTGGTGGGTAATATCCGTATGATAGCACTCTCGACTCTCGTGACCATCCTCATTCCAGAAGAGTGACGAGACAAGGCAAATGGGCAGATTGGAGCAGTGAATGGACTCGTATTCACGGTAGTATCGGTTTTCTCGGGACTGATTATCGGACGACTTGGGATGGATTGGGCAGTAGGCATTAGTATGACAGTGACACTCCTCGTGATACTCCATCTTCTCTCACTCTCATTTCCTCCTGAGTCATACCTCGATGATCGACATGAAGATGATAAGAAGATCGATCTGATAGGAACAATACGGATTATCGCAGGAATTTCTGGACTTTTTGCGATGATATTCTTTGCGATGTTCAACAACTTTCTCGGAGGAGTATTCATGTCACTGATGGACGCATACGGACTTTCTCTCGTATCGGTAGAAATCTGGGGAACGGTTCTTGCGATTACAAGTATCGGATTCATCGCCTGAGGAATGATCGTCGGAAAATACGGACTCGGAAGAAATCCCGTCAAAACCCTTCTCTTCGTCAACGCCATTATGTGGACTATCTGCATACTTTTCCCTGTTGTATCTTCTATCTGGCTCGTTGGAATCGGATTTTTCGGATTCATGATGCTCGGCCCTATCGCAGAATCTTCAGAACAAACTATTATGCAAAAGGTGGTTCCTCTCGAACGCCAGTGAAGAGTCTTTGGATTTGGACAATCGATGGAAAATATTGCTTCTCCTCTTACTGCATTTTTTGTTGGACCGCTCACACAATTCCTCGTGATTCCTTGGCTTGCCAGTCCTGTCGGAGATGAGATATTCGGTGGATGGTGGGGTACAACTCCCGATCGAGCAATGGCTCTTGTATTCGTTCTTGCAGGACTCGTTGGGCTCATTGTCACGATGATTGCATTTGGTACAAAAAGTTACAAAAACCTCTCGGAAACATTCGTGAAGTGATAAAAGAAACAGATGGGTAAAGTATTTCTTTGTATACATTTTTAGTACAAAAATTTGCTTTTGAAAAAAATCCTTTATACTGGTAGCAGTACATAAAAAAGCATTCATGTCCTTTCTTCGCTCTGTTTTCTTCTTCTACTACAATGGACTCAGAAACATGACCATCTTCGGAAGGAATTTGTGGAAGCTCGTGATTGTGAAGGTGATATTCCTCGTGATTATCGCCAATTTTTTGTTTCCTGATATTCTCAATGAACAATTCGATAATGACACAGATCGAGCAAATCATGTAGCTGAGAATCTTCTCAATCTCGGGAAGTAGCACCAAAATGTTTTTATTTCTTTTTTCTAACCTTTTTCCCTATGTTCGAATTCTTGAGTCTCGTCGACTGGTCTCGTGCGCAATTCGCACTGACCGCTGGATTCCATTGGATTTTTGTTCCGTTCACGCTCGGTATTACGTATATCATCGCCACTATGGAGACGATATATTTCGTCACTGGAAGTGAGATGTGGAAAAAAATCACTCAGTTCTGGACAAAAATTTTTGCCGTCAACTTCGCTGTCGGAGTTGCAACGGGAATCATCCTTGAGTTCGAATTTGGAACGAACTGGTCGAACTATTCTTGGTTCGTCTGAGATATATTTGGTGCACCACTCGTGATCGAAGGACTCGCTGCCTTCTTCCTCGAGACCACATTTCTCGCAGTGATGCTCCTCGGATGGGATAAAGTGAGTAAGAGATTCCATCTCGCATCTGCATGGATTGTTGCTTTCGGTGGATCATTCTCAGCCGTATGGATTCTCATCGCGAATGGTTGGATGCAGCATCCAACAGGAATGGTATTCAATCCTGACACGCTCCGAAATGAGATGATCAATATGTGGGGGGTAGTATCCAACCCTGTTGCACTCACGAAGCTTTTCCATGCCCTTTCTTCTGCCATCACTCTCTCAAGTGTCGTTGTCATTGGTATTAGTTCATGGTATCTCCTCAAGGGAAGAGAAAAAGAGTTCGCATACAAAACAATTGCTCTTGTTTCGATTTTTGGAGCTGTCGCTTCTATCATGAATATTATCGCTGGTGATCTCGCTGGAAAGGATATGGCAAAATACCAGCCAATGAAAGTGGCAGCTGTGGAAGGTCTCTATGAATGAGGAACTCATGCGGGATTTGCTCCATTTGCATTCTTCGGTGAACAGAAAGCCGACGGAACTCGCGATGTTCTCTGGGAAATGAAATTTCCTGGAGTTCTCTCTTGGCTTCTTTTTGGTGACACTAATGCCTATGTTCCTGGTATCAAAAATCTCCTAGAATGAGATCCTGCACATGGAATCGTCTCAGCTCCAGAGCGTATCCGCAATGGAAAAATCGCTATCGAAGCACTCAAACAGTATAAAGAATATAGCAAAAATGGAGATACTATCAGCGCACAAATAGCACTCAATGAATACAAGAAATATGAGAAAGATTTCGGATATGGCTATTTCGATGAGAATAATCTCGGGGAACTCGTACCAAATGTTCCATTCCTCTTCTGGTCGTTCCGTTATATGGTCGGGCTCGGATTCTTCATTGCCCTCTTCTTCCCTCTCATGTGGTGGCTTGCACACAAGAGAACGCTTGAGAAATATCGTTTCCTTCTTCTTTTTGCGATTATTCTTATTCCATTCGTCTATATCTCTTCTGAACTCGGCTGGGCTGTCGCAGAAGTCGGACGTCAACCATGGATTGTCTATGAAGTTCTCCCTACCAAGGCAGCCATATCTGCAACAAGCACGACGAATGTTGCACTTATATTTATCGGATTCTTCCTCATATTCACAACACTCTTCATTGCTGCATTCCGCATTGCTCTGAATCAGATAAAAGTTGGACCAAAAATCGCAGAAAAAGCAACAAAAGATGACAATGAAGATGAAGATGAAACAGCTCAAAAAGAATCTATTCAACCTGCTCCAGCCAAAAGAAAAGCTCCAGTCAAAAAACCTGTTCCAAGAAAGCCAGCAGTAAAAAAAGTCGAGGAAACAACAGAAAAACCAGCTCCAAGAAAAAGAGCACCGAAGAAACAAGCAGAATAATCATGATTCCTTTCTTTTCATATAATTCCTAATTTTCTTCACTATGTTCGAAACGCTTTCCACTCTGGAACTCCAACAATATCTCTGGTTCATTATCTCATTCATCGGTGCAGGACTCGTATTCATGCTCTATGTCCAGTGAGGCCAGACGCTCGCGATTCTCCTCGCGAAGTCAGAAGCAGAAAAAACCGAAATGCTCAATACCGTCGGAAAACGCTATGAGATCACCTTCACTTCTCTCGTGACATTCGGTGGTGCATTCTTCGCAGTATTTCCACTTTTCTATTCGACTTCATTCGGTGGTGCATTCTTCGTTTGGTTCGCGATTCTTTTTCTCTTCATCATCGAAGGTGTCTCATTCAAGTACAGGAAAAAGGTAGGAAATTTTCTCGGAAAAAAGACATACGAAGTATTCCTTCTCTTGAATGGAATAGGTGTCCCTCTCCTTATTGGTGTCGCGGTCGCCACATTCTTCACAGGTGCGAACTTCCATGTCGAGAAAACAAGTCTTCTCTCAGGTGATACCGTATCTGTATGGGATAGTGCATGGCATGGACTCGAAGCTCTTTGGAATCCACTCCAGGGTGCATGGCTCACGAATATTTCTTTTGGTGTTGCGATTGTCCTCCTGACAACGATTCTTGCGAGTCTCAATATCATCAAGAATATCAACGATAACGAACTCGTCGCAAGAGCCCGAAAATATCTCCTTCCATCAACACTCTTTTTTCTCGTATTTTTCCTCTTCTTCCTCTACAAGATTCTCACAATAGACGGATTCGGTTATGATCCACTCACAGGGGTTGTTTCTATGAAAGAATTCAAGTACCTGCATAATCTTCTCGAAATGCCATTCGTCACAGCAGGATTCGTCTATGGAGTTCTCATGGTGGTTCTCGGAATCGTTCTCGGATATTTCACGAAGTTCCGTCGAGCATTCTGGTTCTCGGCACTCGGAACATTCTTCGTAGCACTCACACTCCTTCTCTTCGTCGGATGGAACAATACTGTTTTTTATCCTTCTCTCACTGATCTTCAGAGTTCACTCACGATAGAAAATGCTTCATCAAGCCGCTACACGCTCATAGCAATTTCTTATGCATCACTCCTTGCGCCTGTGGTTCTCGCATATATCTCATGGGTATGGAACAAGCTACGAGATGACGGCATTGGGAAAGATATCATGAATGAAAAATCCGGAAGCACCTACTAATCATATAATTCTCAAGAAACTCCTTCGGGAGTTTTCTTTCTCTTATTTCTATGTCTACCCCAACACTCATCATCTACGCCACCACCGACGGTCACACTCAGAAGATTGCAGGTGTCATCCGTGACACGCTCGAATCCATGGATCACGAGGTTGATGTACGAAATGTTCTCGAAGAGCCTGTTGACCTCACGGGATATGACAAAATCATTGTCGGCTCCTCTATCCGCTACGGCTACCACCACAAATCGATAGTGAAGTGGATTGATGCTCATGCGGAGGAACTATCACAGCGAAAGAATGCCTTCTTCTCCGTGAATCTCGTCGCACGAAAATCCGAGAAATGCACCCCCGAAACCAATCCCTACGTGCGGAAATTCCTCGCGAAAATCAAGTGGAAGCCACAACTCTCTGCCGTGTTCGCGGGCAAGCTCGACTACAATATCTACAATTGGTTCGATGCGTTCATGATCCGCCTCATCATGCGAATGACAGGATGACCTCTCGAAACTCCAGAACCCATCGAGTTCACCGATTGGGAACAAGTGAAGAAGTTCGCAGAGGAGGTGGGGAGACTCTAAGATTCAACTGCTCGAATTCCCTCTACAAGATTTCTAAATTCCTGAAGGAGTAAGCTAATATATAGTCCTCATAAGGTATCAGCAATAGGAATAATGTATTCCTCTGTCTCTTGTACTTGTCACCTTGCATTTTTGATCCATCTTTCTATTTGCTCTTTTGAAGCACTTGATGATTGTATAAAACCATCAAGTAGTAACCGAATCTCATGGGTTCGAAGATTCCCGATTCTATCGGGAACTTTTATTTTTCCTGCTTCAGGATCTCATTTTATACTAGCATAATGAACTTTCTTTCTCTCTTTATCAAGAATAGCATCTCCTGTCTTTTTTGGATTCGAAACAGATGCTACTCGATGAGCAACCTCTTTTCCAATAAGATACTGAAGACTCTCCACTCCGATTCGCGTATCTTCATCATTATCATGGAGAAGACGAGCATGAGAGTTCACGAGACTTTTGTCTCGACATTCTACTGCACCAATGAGAGCAATAGCTTTTGGATGTTCGAAATATCTATCTCCTGAGCGACGAGTTACTACTAACTTGTATCCAAAACTTACTTTTGCGAGATCATAAGTTGCCATGAGTTTTCATAAATCATCTCAGCCGATATCAAGACAACTTGCCATAATCTTCCTAAACTGTTCGCGTGAGATATCTGTTGGGGACAAATAATTTCCACCAATATATACTGAAGGAGGTGCTTTTATAATTTCTGACATACAAAGAAGTTATTTGATTTGTATTTTAGATTTTCTATCCATGTTGTCAACTAACTTTTGTACTACCTTCGAATACACCCACTTCCCTTCTGTATAAGCAAAATTGATTAAAGAAAGTGCGAGAGTTCGGGGAGGAATTAATTCTTGGATTTTTCTACCCAAAATAAAGGGCCATCCGAAGACAGCCCCTGTAAACACCTTTGGAAATGAGTATCACCACCACTTCCAGAAAGGAAAGAGAACACCAATACCGAAGTTGCCCAACTTCAACCCACCACCACCTGCCAGACAGCCGAAACCACCTAAGCAAGCACCAGCAGTGAAGTAGAGGAAACCAACATCGATTACGGGACCGATGTAGAAGGCGAAGTTGTGGTACCACGCCTTGCTTCCAGTCTTTTCTGCGGCAAGGGCGAGGGATGGAACAAAAAAAGGAAGCATCCGAAAGTTTTTTATTGCTTTCGGGATGTTTCTGAAAGGCACCTGAATCATCCTCCTTTCATCAACAACACCGCCAACCATATCAGCAACATCAGAGAGAAAATCCCCTCCTCCGTCACCTCCACCCGTTTCGGTACTGCCACCACTTGCCCCCTCTCCTTGACCAAGGAGACCTCCTAGGTCAATTACTAAACCAATTGCAAGTCCAATACTCATGGCATTCTCCTATGAGTTTTTCCTCCAAGATTATCCAATAAAGCACAATGCAGTATAGACTCCTGTGAGTTATTTATTACAATAGTAAATATATATATATTGTCAAATAGTTTTTACACCAACTTCGAATACACCCCCTTCCCTTCCGTGTAGGCAGGATTAAGTGTAGTGGCGATGTTGCGGATGAAGAACATACCGAGTTCCGTGACAGAGATAATATCATTTTCATATTCCATGAGTCCGTCCGCGACAAACTCGTCGAACATATTCGGCGAAAATTTGGTGAGTTTTTTTATGTCTTCTGTACTTTGGTTGTATCGATTCGCGATGATAGAGAAATCCAGATATCCATTGCACATGAGTTCCGTGATGATGTCGCGGATGACTATCTCATCCTGATTCAGAACGTATCCCTTCTCTATCGGGAGTTGTCCTGCTTCCAGTGTAGCAGTATACGTCTCGATATCTTTCACATTCTGGATGTAGCTGCCGGTGAGTTGAGTGATAGCCGACGTCCCGAAGGCATAGACCTGACCCGTCGTATCACGCGTCGCATACCCCTGGAAGTTGCGATGAAGTGTGTGGTTTTGGAGTGCTACTTCGAGTTCATCTCACGGCAGAACATAGTGATCCATTCCGATTTCGATATACCCAGATTCCCTGAGAAAAGCACGAGAACGCGCAAACATCTCCATCTTGTCCTCGGCGGTTGGGAGCCCGATTTTCTCGAGCGCGAGTTGGTATTTTTTTACCCAGGGCACATGCGCGTAGGAGAACGTCACGAGTCGGTCAGGGCGAATCTGGATTGCTCGTTCGATAGTCGCGAGAAAACTCTCTGTTGTCTGACCAGGAAGTCCGTAGATGAAGTCAAGATTCACTCCGAGTTCTGGATGTTTTTCTCGGATATAGGTGACGAGGTCTTCGATAGGAAGTCGGGATGGCAGTCGGTGAACGTTGGCGAGGATGCGTTCATCAAAGTCCTGTACACCGATACTGATGCGATTGAATCCTGCATTCACCAAGCCATCAATATATGCAAAGTCCAAGTGTGCAGGATGACATTCGATCGCGATTTCTGGATTCTCAGTAAACTCGAATTGACTGTGGAAAATGTCGTTGATTGCTCAGAGTTGGTCAGTCGTGAGAATATTGGGCGTTCCACCGCCGTAGTGAATCTGAGAAACTTTTCGGTTCTTATCGAGATGGGCGGTGATAGTTTGGATTTCTTTTTTGAGTGCTTCGAGATAGATATCGACAGCGCTCTTTTCTCCGAGTTTTATCTGATTGCACCCGCAGTAGAGGCATATCTGCGCACAGAACGGAATATGCACATAAAAGGAAATATTGCTCGGTTCATCGTGATTGGATGACTCGATGAGTTCGAGATACTGCTCGCTCGTAACACCAGCGTGAAAATAATTCGCGGGCGGATAGCTCGTGTATCTCGGAACGGGAGTGTTATACTTGTCGAGGAGGGGTTTTGGGATGTGCATGAAGGTGAGTTTTTAGTATGTAGTTTTTAGTTTTTAGGATGGATTCTTGTCTTCTTGTTTCTGATTTTGCTTCTTTATTTTTGTGAGTTTTGATTTCTTATTCTATCGTCTCTGTGGTTTTCTTCCTTATGCGAATTTTACGTATTTGTCAGTGAAGATTTCTGTATGAAATCACAAACTGTTTGAGGAGTGAAGCGACGAGTTTTTGTGATTTAGGAAATCAAACTGGTAACAAATACCAAAATGAAGCATGGAAGACCTCTGAAAGACTTTTGGTACTTTTGGTCTCGCAAAAGTACATTTGGACTCTGAAAAATTAAATGGAAGATTTCTCGCTACACTCGAAATGACAATTTTAGTGGTTGGATTGCTTCGTTCCTCGAGAGTGACGGAGCAAAAGTAGATTCTTCATTACACTCAGAATGACGGAAACACGAGTAAGTATACAGAGAACTCGTATCCTTTCAAATATTCTTCCATTTTGTCATTCCACCATGAAGCGGAGCGAAATAGAGGAATCTCTTTCCGGCTCACCTTAAGAGATTTTGATAAATCTTTTCTCATAAGTACAAGAAAAAGGGATCCCTACGGGATGACAAAAGAAAAAAACCTTTCTTAGACTTTTTCCTTAGTCTTAAGCCTTTTATCTTGCTTTCTGCCCACTTTTTCATATCCTAAAAGAACTCAATCTATACACCAAAAGGTATGCAAACTATCCGCATCGGAACCCGCGAAAGCAAGCTCGCCATCTGGCAAGCAGAATACGTCCAAAAAGAAATCGAAAAACTCGGCATCAAAACAGAACTCGTTTTTATCAAGAGTGATGGAGAAAAAGATCTTGTTTCGCCACTGTATGAGATGGGGGTTCAGGGAATTTTCACCAAGACGCTCGATATCGCCCTCCTCGATGGTCGCATCGATATCGCGGTACATTCGCTCAAGGATGTCCCAACCAAATTGCCAGAAGGAATAATTCTCGCGAGTGTGCCGAAGCGCGGGAATTATGGAGATATACTCATTCATAAAGGAACTCTTCCAGAAGAAAGTCTCGAATATGTGATTGGAACGAGTAGTTTACGACGTCGAGCCCAATGGCTCAATCGGTATCCAACTCATGCGACCGAACCGCTTCGTGGAAATATCCAGGCTCGTCTCGAGAAGCTCGAGAAAAATACTCACTGGAGTGGAGCAATTTTCGCTGCGGCAGCGATAGAAAGACTTGGACTCGAAATAGAAAATACTGTTGCTCTGGACTGGTTATTACCAGCTCCCGCCCAATGAGCTCTCGGAATTACTTGCCTGGAAAAAAATAAAGAAGTTATCGAACTCTGTCGTGCATTCAATGACCGTGACACAGAACTTGCGACGTATATCGAGCGCCAATTCCTTCGCACGCTTTTCGGTGGATGTTCGATGCCGATTGCTGCGCTCGCCGAGTTCGATGGTGACTATTGTGATTTCCGTGGAAATATCCTCACGACCGATGGACGTGAAAAAGTCGAAGTCGAGCTTCGAGTTCCTCGTGATGAAGCCATGACTCTCGGAGAACGCGCAGCCGAGGAAGTGATACGAAATGGCGGTGAAGCGATACTGAAAACATTTAATCGAATGTAATTCTTTTATTCTTTATTTTTCTTCTATGAATCAACCCATTCATCTCATCAGTACGCGAAGGCTGAAACCAGAAAACAAAGAAAAACTCGAGAAACTCGGATTTTCTATCGAAGATTATGATTTTGTCGAGATTCAGCATACGCTCGATGCGCACAAGACAGAAATCCTGAAGAAAAATATTTCTCCTCTCGTATTCACGAGTCAGAATGCCGTGCGATCAATCGAAGGAATTATTCCAGAACTTTCACAGAAACAAGCTTTCGCAATCGAAGGAATAACCGCAGATGAAGCGAAAAAAGCATGACTCGACGTGGTCGGAACTGCACGCGATGCGAGCAATCTCGGAATCATCATTATCGATTCGGCGCCAGAATCTGTCCTCCATGTGACGAGCAATATCCGCAGAAATGAGCTCGAAAGAGAACTCTCAGAAGCACATATTGCAATACAAATTCTCGAAGTCTATGAGAAAATCCCAAAACCAAGAAAAGTAGAAACACTCGATGCAATGCTTTTCTGGAGTCCATCCCAAGTAGATGCATTTCTCGTTGAGAACTCACTTGATCCTGAGGCCCTGATTTTCTCGATCGGCAATACCACAACTATTCATCTTCGCAGACTTTTTTTCGAGAATGTCATCACTATAGCGGAATCGAGTGAAGAAAATATGCTAGAAACTGTTATAGCCCATTTTGCTCAACCATAATGAATACAAAACCACTCCTTCTTCAAGCCCTCAATTGAGAATCAGTAATACGTCCACCCGTCTGGTGCATGCGCCAAGCGGGACGATTTCTTCCTGAATATCGCGAACTCCGAGACAAGTATGATTTCTTCACTCGAGTTCAGACTCCAGAACTCGCAACTGCCATCACACTTCAGCCCGTCGATATCCTCGGAGTAGATGCGGCGATTCTTTTTTCTGATATTCTCGTCGTACCACAAGCGATGGGACTCACGGTTGAACTCATCGAAAACAAATGACCATTTCTCCCGAATACTATCCGAACGAAAGAAGACATCGAGAAACTCTCATCGAATGCAGCGGATAATCTCAGATATGTCTATGATGCTATTCGTCTGACGAAATGAGAACTAGAAAAAAGATGAATCCCACTTATCTGATTCGCGGGTGCACCGTTCACCCTTCTCTGTTACATGGTCGAGGGAAAAGGAAGCAAGACGTTCGATAAAGCGAAGAAGTTCTGTCTCACAGAACCAGCACTCGCTCATGCACTTCTCGAGAAAATCACTGATATCACAATTGCATATCTGAAAAATCAGGTAACGGCTGGAGTGGATGTGGTACAGGTTTTCGATAGCTGGAGCGGACTTCTCTCTCCTGAGGATTTCCGACTTTTCGCACTTCCCTATCTGACTCGGATTGCTGATGAATTGGCAGATATCATCCCTGTTATTCTCTTCCCAAAAGGCAGCAACTACGCGCTTACAGAACTCTCCCGAACTCGCGCGAATGGAATCGGGATTGACTGGACTATCACACCAGAAGAAGCAAGGAAAATGACAGGAGGAAATATCACTCTTCAATGAAACTTCGACCCAAGTCATCTCTATCTCCCACCAGAACAAATCGAGCAAGAAGTCCACGAGATGATTCGCCGATTTGGCACTGACCGATACATCGTCAATCTCGGTCATGGTATACTCCCAGATATCCCGGTAGAGCATGCGAAAGCATTTGTGAATGCGGTGAAGAGTTATCGAGGATAAAAAAACCACCAAAGCAAGTTGGTGGAAGATGTTAACAATACGAGCTATTCGTCACCTGTAGTGATATGCCGTCCTGCTGCAAGGCAGGATCCTACCAACATTATATGAACAAGAGGGCTTTGGTTTTCTGGAAAGTAAGGATCATTAAGTGCTTCAGTAAAGAAAGTTATAGCTTTTTCATATTCTCAAAGATGAAGATAAGCTAATCAAAGATTACTATAACATACCCACTTAGCTTCCTCTGGGATATAAGGACTCTCTATGGCCTGTATCAACAAGTTTACAGATTGTTGATACTCTTTGGATTCGATACAAGCAACACCCCCATTCATTAATCATCTATAATCGGGATTCAGTCACTTCTGACGATATGATAGCACCGATAGATCATAGAATGAGATTGCATCTTCATATTGTCATTGTTTACTAAGCTGATGTCAAATAATATCGAGAAATCTTCCTCCAAGATTCATGTGATGCAATACAAGTTCAGTTAGTTCACGATTATCATATTGATCGTCCTGTTGTTCCATAGATATAATTTCTCTCATTCTATCATTTGCTCACTTCTGTATCAATGCAAAGGGGATATAAGGAAGATTGTATTCTGCTACCGCGTCGTAGCATCATCCTAAGTCTGGAGTATCGTTCATATAATAAAATTATAGAAATATATGTTATTTATATACAATTATAATTATCTGTCAATACTTTTATCTGTTGTAAAGTTTCAGATAGAGTAAAAAACTCTACAATCTCTCCATGCCCAACAAATCCCTCATCCTCATGAATATGGGTGGTGCCACCACCAAGACAGAACTCGAAATGTTTCTCCTGAATATGTTCCGCGATCCGAATATCCTCACGATTCGGAGTGATTTTTTCCGTGGACTTCTCGCGCGATTCATCACGAAAAAGCGCCTCGATGCCTCATGGGCGAACTATGAGAAAATCGGTGGTTCTCCCCTTCCTGCCATCACCGATGAACTCGTGAAGAATCTCCAGAATCAACACGAAGATATATTGGTGCGTTCGGTGATGACTTATACTCACCCGACGAATAATGAAGTCATCGAAGAACTCCGAGAAAAGTGAATCCAGGAAATTACTCTTTTTCCGCTCTATCCTCACTATTCCACCACGACAGTGAAGTCGAGTGTTGATTCATTTCTCGATACAATGAGAAAAGCGAGACTCGTTCCTGTTATTCTGAATGAAGCAGAGCGAAGTGAAGCATCCAGAGTATCTGAGAACACAATCGCCGTTCGTATCATCGAACCTTTTTATAGAAACGAAAGATACAACAATATTATCATTGAAATTATCAGGGGAATATTATCTCAGACAGAAAGAGATTCTCCAAAGGAGAATGACAAAAACGAATACGAACTCGTTTTCTCAGCGCACGGACTTCCAGAGAAAATCGTGAAAAAATGAGATCCTTACCAATCCCAGATCGAAGATCATGTAGCAATCCTCACGAGAAATCTCAGAGAAAGAAACATACATTTCTCAGGAATCCATCTCGCCTATCAGTCACGCGTGGGCCCGATGAAGTGGATATGACCTTCACTTCATGAGAAACTCGGAGAACTCTCTGGGAAAAAAGTAATCATCTTCCCACTCTCGTTCACCATCGACAACAGCGAGACGAAATTCGAGCTCGACATCGAATATCGAGAAATCGCTGCTGAACACGATATATCAGAATATCATGTCTGTCCTTGTCCGAACGCTCGATGAGAATTCCAAGATTTCTTGAGTTCATTTCTCGAGTAAAGTCTAATACCCTATAATCCATGGGGTATTTTTATTTAGAATGGAGAAAGATTTTTTCTCAAGGGAAAATATACAAAAAGACAAGAGAATGTTTGCTTTTTCTCATGAAATGCGACAATATATATGTACTTTATTTTTTACTCCTCTCTCATTATGAACAAGGAAAAAGTTGTCATTCTCGGTTCTGGTTTTGCAGGAATTCGTACTTTTCGGAATCTCGCGTGCAAAAAACAATTCGAAATCACAGTGGTCGATAAACGAAGTTCTATGCTCCTCAAACCTGTACTTCCTGAGATTGCTTACGATGGAAAAGATATTGCGGAAGCAAGTTTCGAACTCAAAGGCGTTATCGAAAAAAATGGTCATACATTCATACAATCTGCTGTAAAACTCATCGATCCGAAAGCTCAAACAGTCGCACTCGAAAATGGCGAAACTCTCAGTTATGATTATCTTTTTGTCACCATGGGTGCACATAAGGATTTCAACGCTATTCCTGGTCACGAAGAATTCGGATATTCTGTCTGTGACGATGTTCATGCAGAGAAGCTCGCCAAAGCCGTAGAAAACTTCCAAGGTGGAAAAATCGTCATCGGTTCTGCCCAGTCAAAATGGGGAACTCGCGTGTCTTGTCCTCCGTTCCAGGCTCCATGTGAAGGACCAATCGGTGAATCTATGTTCATGTTGCATCATCTTCTCTCTGAGAAAGGACTCCGCGAGAAGACAACTATCGACGTCTTCACGCCAGGAGAGATTTTCTTCGAAGATATCGGAAATGATGTTCGTGGTGCTGTCGGTGGACTCATGAGCATGAAGAATATTCCTCTACACCTCTCGAAAGTAGCCAAAGAAATCACAAAAGAAGGAATCAAATTCGAAGACGGAACAGAACTTCCTGCGGATATGGTGATCATGATTCCTGTCTACAAGGGACACCAGGTTCTTATCGATTCTGGTCTTGGTGATGAGAAATGATTCATGCCAACCAATGAAGAGATGCGTCATCTCGACTATCCAAATATCTTCGCGGCTGGTGATCTCAATGCGATGACTCAGCCAAAACTCGGTCACCTCGCGATGATGCAAGCTGATATTGCCACTTCCGCTCTCATGAAGGAAGTAACTGGAACGGGCGAAGTTCTCAAATACACTCCAGAAGTCTATTGTATCATGAATATGGGTGGCGGTGAAGCAGGATGTGTCTACTCAAACATCTACTTCAAACCAGAAAATGGTACTGATATCGTATGGCACAATAGATACAATGCATACTGGAAAAAAATTCTCGATAGTTATATGCTCTATGGAAAAGGTCGTATTCCTCCACGTTGGGCTGAACACATGTTCAAGATGATGATGGTCAAGCTCGGATTCGGGAAGAAAGGAAAATAATATCTTTCCCCAAGAGTACGAAGTACGATTGGTGAAGAAAGATATTATCCTGAGGTGAAACCGAAGGATCTCTCCAGATAATATAAATCGCTCATTCTATGGGCGATTTTCTATTTATAAGAATAATTCCGATTTGCTCATCTTCGACTGATAAAAAGTACCATCATATCGCACCAAAACGCCTTCAATCTCAGGAATATTCTCGAGCATCTCACATGCCATTTCCCATGGCATCACAGAAAGTGCGGTCGCATAACTATCTACACAGATTCCAGAAGTTCCTTCGATATAAGTCGCAACGACATCCTTCGCAGATTCTCCAGTCTTTGGATTGACAAGATGATGACTATTCCCCCATTTTCGCTTCGTACCAGCGCTACAAGCCAAGAAGCTCTCATCCAATATATATGTTCCGACAATCTCCTCACTCGAAAATGGACTCTCCAATCCTACTTTCCAACCACCTCGACCAAAAAGATCACCTCAAAAGTTGATGAGAAATCGTGGATATTTTTCGAGGATTTCTTTCAGAACATCGATCAAGTATCCCTTCCCTACTCCACCAAATTCGAGCTCAATATCTTTTCCGAGAGTGATACTTTTCTCCTGCAGAAAAATATCGCGATAATCTCCTCCACCTTTCGTCTCTGAACTTGAGAGAATATCATCAAAAATATTTTCACTTTTCCGAATTTCCGTTTCTCGATTCCCATAACCAAGATCTCGTAGTCTTTTCCCAATCGTCGGATCGAAATATCCATCCGTTTTCTGCGCTACTTTGAGTGCGAATGAAAGCATACGGACAGCATCTTCATCGAGAATTCCTTTTCGAGAAATGTTGAGATTATGGAGCCAATTCCCGGGAATAAAACGAGAAAAATTCTGTTCAAAATCTTTTAATCGTTTTTCTATCAGTAAAAAATCTTCATCCACCGAAGTCGGCGAAGAAGACTCCAATCGAATCAAAAGATGCGTCCCAATAATATCAAGATCAAAACAATACATACACTAGAGTGATTGAATGAATTTCTCGAAGGCGGCAGTCGTGAGAGAGGCCCCGCCAATCGTATCTATAGAAAAATCTTTCACTGATTTTCCGACGACTTTTCCAGAAACTCCTGATGCAAAATTATCTTGGTTATATTTGGAACCATCATTGGTAGCAAGTGTCCGAGAAGATGCTGCTGTGATGATGCCATTCTCAACGGTCACAGAAAACTCTACGTCGTCCATGCCCGCTGGAGATCGATATTGCACCACACGAGTCGTGGTCATTGCCGTTGCAGACGAGGTAGATTCTGAACCTGAAAGCATATCAGGAGACGAAGTTCACGTCGAGATGGGAATATTTCTTTCTCCTGAAATAGAAGACATCTCATTCGGATGAGTACAAGATGCAAGTGTAGAGATTGATGCCAAGAGAACTAGTGGAAGGAGAGCCGATGATTTCATAAAATGGGTGTTAAAAAATACTCACAAACGCGAGTATAAAGACTTTATAAAATAAATCAATTTTTATTCTGAGTTTTTAGATGCCGTTCACGAACTGTTCGAAAGCGGCAGTCGTGAGAGAGGCTCACCCAACAACATCGAGATTCAGTTCACTTGTCTTTTTTCCTACAACCGCAGAAGCAATACTTCGAGAAAAAGCACTCTGATATTTCTGATCATCATGATCTCCTGACTGGAATGTGGCACTTGCAGCGGTGATAACTCCATCCTGAGTCGTCACAGAAAATTGTGTAGTTGTACTTCCATGATGAGATGGACTTGCATATGAAACCGTTTTTGTAGTTGTTGTTGGGGTGGTAGAACTCTCTACAGAAGAAGATGTTGTGATGGAACTCTCTACAGGAGTAGCTTGAATCTCCACTGAAGAAGTCGAAGAATCTGTGACAGAGGAATCTGAAGAAGTAGTCTGATCTCACCCTTGTGGTCCACCAAAAGTACAAGAAGCAAGAAATGAGAGACATACAAGTCCGATAACAATAGTGAATATGAAGGTTTTGACAACAAGTGAATATGAAGGTTTTGACATAATGAAGAAATTTATAATATAACGAAATGTGACTATATAGAATATAGTTTAAATGAAATTAAAAAAGTCCGAATATTGCGGATTTCTCAGGACAACAAAAAAGAGCCTATTGAGAATAAGCTCTTTCTAAAAAGTATATTTGTCCCTCACGAGATGATGGTAGCGATACGGAGAATCGAACTCCGGTTTACGGGATGAAAACCCGCTGTCCTAACCACTAGACGATATCGCCATGCTCGAATGAGAATCCTTTCGGACGCGATCTAGTGAGGGACAAATGTACTTTAACTTTTCTGAACTGAAATGGTCGGAGACGCGAGACTCGAACTCGCAACCCCATGCTCCCAAAGCATGTGCGCTAGCCAATTGCGCCAGTCTCCGAAAATTATGCTTCTGAAACGATAGATGGTGGGCGTACCTGGACTTGAACCAGGGACCTCGACATTATCAGTGTCGCGCTCTAACCAGCTGAGCTATACGCCCTTAAAAAAAGGAATTAGAATTCAGAATCTAGAAATGTTTTGTTTTCTAAGAATCCAAACACTAACTCTGGTTGATTCAGAAAAAATGGAGCGGGCGATGGGACTCGAACCCACAACAGTCTGCTTGGAAGGCAGAGACTCTAGCCATTGAGCTACACCCGCACGTGTCTTCGATGAACGAAGCTCACGCATTCTATAAAAACGTCTTCACTTGTCAAAAGTTTTTTAGAAAAATCATTTATTCTGCTCAATAATATTTATAATCATTTTTTGATGGTACTGAGATAGAAAAATCTCCCATGACCAGTGGGAGATTTTCGGAATTATAGATTTTTTTTAAAGCTTTATTTGGAATCTATTATTTTTTGGTTGGTTCTGTAGCCCCCGAAGCGGAATTCATATTTTTCTGGAGACAATCTACACTCACGATACCTACAGATCCAGTTCCAATAGTGACAGGAACTGCTTCTGTACAACCATCTTGGTATTGTTTCTCGAGAGCCTGAGCAAGTTGCGTAACAGCTGTTCCATATCCATTGTTGTAACCATTCTGGAGAACGTTACCACTGAATGAAGACATTGCCATATTCACCGCTGCACCATATCCATTGTTGTAACCAGCTTGTGCCGCTGCATCGAGCTTGGATCTCTCGATGAGAGGATATGAAACAAAGTACAAGAAAAAGAGAGAAGTAAAGAGAACCCATGCAACTGCAAGAGTTTTTCCTACAGGAATATCTTGGAACAAATTGTTGGAAGCCATAAATAGAAAAAGGTAAATGCTAAATACTCGGTTGAGTATATAAAAAACCGTTTTCATTTCAAGAAAAGATGACTTCCAAATCCATAAAAATAATGTCTAATCTAAAAGAGTTCTCTGGAATATGAAAAAACGGAAAACAAAAAAATCTCCTTTCGGAGATAATTCTTGAATTCTTTAGTTTATGAATTTTTAGAATTGAATGAGGCTTGCAGCTGCAAGAGCATTATTGGTAACCGCAAGAAGTCCGAGAAGAATCAGAGTATATGGACGGACGTTGTGTTTCGCATGGAACTGTTCAATATGTTGTTTCATATGAATAATTATTAGAGATAAAATGTAAAATTATCCTAACACATATTTTTTTATTTTGCAAATATTGGAGGTCTTTTATTCTGATTTTTTCAGGAAATCAGGAAGCTCTTCTATTGAAGTGAGAAAATATCTCAATGCAAACATTACCAAACGCCTCTCAGCGTCAAGAGTATTATTTAGTCCTGTGCTTTTATTTCTCGGTGAATCAAGCTCCGAGAGTAATTCTTGGACTTGTTCTCGAGTGAGTCTCTCGATATGAAATCGATACATATAAGGAACATCACCGATGGAAAACATCCTCTTCTGATCTAGTAACTTCGAGAACCGACTATTCGTATTCGCATTTCGCTCATCGAGAATACGATCGACAATATATCGAACAAATGGATATCATTGGAATTGTTGTGAATCTGTATATTTCCTAAATCATCGAAAAAAATCTTGGTATGTTTCCATGCTACAAATTAAATAGAAAGAGTTATAAATCTGGATCGGTTATTTTCTCGAAAATACGTAAATAATCCGCTCCTTACCAGCAAGTTCATATTCCATTTCCCCTTCCAATACAAGATTCAGTCGCTTAGTCACTTTGAGAATATCCTTTTTCTCATCTTCCGATGGCATCTTGTAGAGGATGATTTTCCCTGATTTCGCGAGAAATGGTTCCGCCCACGTGAGAATCTCTGTCATATATGCTGTCGCACGCGAGACGACAAAATCATACTGAGCCTTGTGTTCTGGATTTTTCGCGAGCACTTCTGCACGTTCTTGGATAGCGGTGATTCCTGTGAGACCGAGATTCTCTACGAAATGATTCATTGCCTTCACCTTTTTTCCTACAGAATCGAGTAAAGTAATCCGTAAATCAGGTGCAATAATCTTCAATGGAATCCCTGGAAAACCTCATCCAGAACCGATGTCGAGAATCCGACCATGAAGTTCCACTGCTGCTGCGCCATAGAGCGAATCGACGAAATGTTTCTCTATAATTCCTGCTTCATCGCGAATCGCAGAGAGATTGGTATGAGAATTATACTCCATAAAAAGCGAGAGAAACTTCTGGAATTGTTCGAGTTCTTCATGGGAAAGATCGAAGTTATGTTGGAGAAATATGTTTTTCATACCGAAAATGTATAGAAAAAACAGGAAAAAGCAAAAGGAGAAAAATATCAATACAAAATATTATTGTTTTCTCACAGATTCATTATAGTACAACAATAATACAAATGGAGACTTTTAGTTGCAAAATTCATGGAACATCTATAATTGAAGCACCACAACACATTCTCGACACTCTTTTTTGTATCAGACGGTATAAATGGGTAAACTATTTGCCTGCTCTTTGTATCTTTTTGGTACAAAAGTGTCGTGTGTTGTGGTAAACATCGTGGCAGTAGTTTACCCTTTTTTGTTCGTCTAATATGATTCGAAAAAAATGATTCACTCTCGTAGAACTCATGATAGTCATCGCTATCATAGGTATTCTTGCATGAGTACTCTTCCCATCAGTTACTGGATATATTAAGAGGGCGCACGACGCTACGCGTTTTACTTGAGCAAAAACTATCAATACAGCCATATTAACATACTCTACTGATCATGGAGATTATCCTCAATTTTCTCCATTACTTCTAAACACACAAGGGTTTACTCATGAATGTAAAGATTATCCAAACGGTTTTACTTGGGATCAAACTATGGAACCTATTATAAAACAATATGCGGGCACTTCTCCAAAAGACCGCATAGGAATATGGCCACTTTGTTATATGTACAAATACTGAAGTTATTTTGCGTGTCCTAACTCTCAATGATACGTATTTATTTTCGCGACGGAATGAGTACGAGTCGACCTCGAACAGAACTACGCAATCCAGTGAGAAAACGGATCAGCTCATCGATATTGTTTCACTGTAGGACCGCAATAATAGAATCGACATCTCCGAAACCGAATCCAAAGCCATTTGTTCCTGTGGCACCGAAGAGAATATTTCCTAAGACAAAAAGTGAGTAATTTTCTTGAGCCAATTTTCATAAAATAAATTTTCTATATACTCATGCTATGGAAATTAAAAAGAATTTAGTTCAACTACGAACTCAGATAAGAAAAAATTCTCAGAAAATCACTAATTTTATTGATGTAAATCATATTAATCTCTATAAAAAAGCTGGGCGCAAAGAAATCTGTATGTTTTGTGGAACTGATGATAATCTAAGTAAGGAACACGTTTTACCAAAGTGGGTATTCGAATGATGTTCAAAGAAATTCTTTATTACAACCATAAATAATTCCGAACAGACATACAATAAAACAACCATAAAAGCCTGTAAATATTGCAATTCGGAAATTTTAAGTTCTCTCGAAAGGTATATAAAAAGGTTATTTGAGAAATATAAAGATATTGCATTTGATTTAAATGACGAAGAAATTGGTGATATAATTTGTTGGCTAGAAGTTATCGAATATAAGTTCCAGATTCTCGATATGCGAAGAAAATTTCTTAAATATTCTTGAAGTGACTTTATACCATATTTAAGAAATCTCCCTATTGCCATAATGGCAAGCGAAGATTCCCCATCAAAAATACTCACATTATTTCGGAAGGCTCTAAAAAATATTTCAGTAAAAAATAAAACTTCCAAGATTAATTCCTTAGTTTTATTTAAAACAAAGAATCAATGATTTCATTTCTTTCATAAAACGAATGACTTTATATTTTTAGAATTACCAAAATATAAAATAGCATTATTTTATTTCTTTGATAGGAAGTTCATAACTAACAGAGAAGCTTATGAGGAAGCTATAAAGATTATTAAGAAGCAATATTCTTCCTAGTAAAACTATACACCCACCCCCCACCAGAAATCCATATTCTCCCCTACCCCAAGCGATATGATTCCCAGTTTTTCCGAGAGGATTCCTGTAGCATCAACACTATCCGCGTATCATTGCCATGGCTCGAGACAGAGGAACGGAGCATTCGGTTGTTTCCAGAGAGCGAAGTGTGGGAAATTCCCTCGATCGAATTCGAGGGTTTTTTGGTTCTTTTTCTGAAGTGTGATTCTCTGAGAATGGAGTTCACGGAATATCATCGCATCTTTTTCGAAGAATGATTCCGAGAGTAGAAGACTATATTCATGTTTTTTTGTCATCTCGTCAGAGATCTCTTCCAGATTCACTTTTTGAGAACCAGATATATTTTCACTCATAATTTGAGGAGAAAGGGATTCCTCCTTCGTCGGAATGACAAAAGAAGAAGCCAGAAGTCATTTCTCGAGACGATCCACGATGAGTGTATCTTTCTCTCCTTCGAATCTGATACTACACTCATCGATACTCTCTATCACAAACGCTGGATGTCAGCCGATCGAGAACAGAAGTGGTTCATTTCCCGTATTTCTGACTGAATATTCGACACGAAGTCAGGATTCGTTCAATATATAGGTAATCGTCAATGCGAAATCGAATGGATATTTCGATCGTGTTTGCTCATCGGAAACGAGTTGGAAAGTGAGAGAATTTCCTGGAAGATGGATTGTTTTGCTTTCACTCGCAATGACAGGGATATTACTGTCTTCATTTTGCATCTTGCATCTTGCATCTTGAATCAATGTGAATTCCCTATCCCGTGCGAATCCATGCTGGGAAAGTATATATTCTTTGTTATTATGCATATATTTCCCATCACGAAGTCACCCAACAATCGGAAAAAGAACAGGAGATTGTCGCTGCCAGAATCCTTCTTTTTTCTGGTAGAGGTATTCCGTTCATCATCTCTGGAGGGATTGGAGCTCTGCTCCGAGAGAGGACACGGTGATCGATGAGTCCGCATAAGTAAGAGTATATTGCATAGGATAAGAAAAATGGATTGTCGAAA